>CAYSTL010000006.1:0-23288 GCA_964433785.1 uncultured Thermoplasmata archaeon | reverse complement strand
CATAAGACTTATTAGGGATAATAATCTATCGAAGTTAAGATGGTAGATACTCCTGAAGATTATAAAAATGAGATTGAATTTCTACAGAATGTGACGGGAAAATATTTTCCTGTTTATAAAACTGAGGTTCAATTTGATATCGTATCAGTTTATGTTAGAGTATTTGATGGAGAAGATATTGAAGACAGATTCGATTCATTGAGAAAAGAACTCGTTCCTCAAAATTACATACCCTTTTTAGATGAAGAATCAGGAGAATATATAATCAAATATAGAAAACAAGAGGAGAAAAACTATCGAAGTGTTAAATCTAATTTGGTGATGTTGTTCATTACCATTGGAACAGCCTTGATAGCAGGTACATATCAATGGGGTATCTATGATCCGGTTGGGGGGATGTTTTCCCTTCATAACTTACTTTACGGCGGGTTTTACTTCACTTTACCTTTACTCACGATTTTAGGAATACATGAGATGGGCCATTATTTTATGGCTAGATTACATAAGATCAAGGCCTCACTTCCTTTCTTTATGCCTGCTCCACCGCCGTTAGGTACTATCGGAGCCTTTATTAGCATCAGGGAACCCATCCCCGATAAAAAGTCCTTATTAGATGTTGGTATAGCCGGTCCTATCTGTGGTTTTATCGTCGCAATACCTGTTTCTATAATAGGTCTATATCTAGGTGCTACAGGAAATCCTTCGCCACCAGTAGCAGAAAACGGTTTCCGCTTTTTGTGGAGCAATCCGATAATCATTCAAGGATTGGCAGCTTTATTACCTTGGCATATCACTCAAAATCTACATCCTACTCTATTTGCAGGATGGGTCGGATTTTTGGTGACTGGTTTGAATCTGATGCCGGCTTCCCAGTTGGACGGTGGTCATGTAATCCGTTCTTTACTGGGAGATAATTCAAAGTATGTTAGTTACTTGGCATTTGGATTTCTAATCACCGTAGGTATCTGGAAGTATCCTGGTTGGATAATATTTGGAGTGTTGATACTTTTCTTAGGCGGTGTCAAACATCCACCACCATTGAACGATATAACCAAGCTGGACAATAAAAGAAAGATAATAGGTGTTCTAGGTGTCGTTATATTATTGGTAAGCTTTCATCCAATACCAGTAGAACAGCAACAATATAGTTATGATTTTAAAGTGGATCTGGATGGAGTGAGCGATCATAATATTTTTGTAAACGGTAGTACGAGTTATGAGATCGATGTGAAGAACACAGGTAAAAATATTCGACAAGACAATGGAATAGTTTACAATGTCAGTTATTCTTTATCAAATAGATCATGGCAGTCTCAATTGAGTTACAAATATAAGATGGGAAGCGATTGGGAGTACAGAAATATCACAGGGAATCAGACCTATGTAAGGTTAGAGGTAAAGGAAAATATCACCTATAGATTAACTCTAGAACCGGCCGGAGATTATTCAAATAAAACGGATATTAGATTCAAAGTAAAGTCTAATGTGACAGGAAGACAGAAAGAAATCAAGTTAACTACTAAACTAGGTTACGGAATGGGTTCTAAGATAACTGGTGAAGATATGCTGATCGGTGATGTATTCTTGATGGATATGGATAGAACACGATATGAATTCAATGTCACCGTAAACAACAGAGGACGGTTTGACAGTTATGGTATACATACTTTACATGTATCTAATACTAGCTGGAATGTGAGCTATTCATTTGGCAACAGAACAGATGAAAAATTGAATTTCACAGTCGATCGTGGTTCTTCGGTAAATATAACTATGGTGATTTATTCGGATAAATCCTTATCTAAATCTAGAGATACTGTGGAAGTAAACTTCATAATTCAATCAGATAGAACTCCACTCCAAAGAAAACATGAATTAGTAGGGGTAGTGCCTTAATCGCTTTTACGGAAAACACAAAAATGTCTATCCAAAGAACCGTGAACCATCACTTTATATCTTTCTATAGGTTCTAAAAACTCTTTACCCAACTCAAAATACTTTTTGTCAGGGAATATAGTAGATAGATGACCCCCATCTTTTAGTTTACTCTGGCAAGTCTTGAAAAGACGCTTGTAGATATCTTCTTTATTTTCTCCAGATGTGGTTGAAGCCCTTCCATAAGGTGGATCTGTGACCACTGCATCTATCTTATCAGGAACCGTTTCAGAAACATCTCCTTTAAAGATTTTAGCATCACATCCAAATTTTTTGAGATTTATTTTGCATCCATTGACCATATCTTCGTCAATATCTCCGCCAGACATATCAAATCCCATAAGAGATCCTTCGATCAGTATCCCACCAGTACCGCAGAAGGGGTCGTGGATCCTACTTTCGTTTTTTACTCTTCCCAAATTTATCATTGCTCGTGCATATTTTGGTTCCAAGGAGACAGGTGAAAAAAATGGTCTGTTTTTAACTTCTCTAGATTGAAAATCTTCCTTATCCTTTTCATACACAATTCTACCAACGGCACATTTATCTGAGATCAGGGCCAATAACTCGTGTTCTGGATTATCTAGATCGATATCATTATCTACTGAAATGATATCACCTATCGATCTTTTTATTTTCATAGTATCCGCTTTGGTTCCGCCTATTCTTCTTGTTCTGACAGCAGCAGTACCTTCAGGAAGTTTTATATCTATTTCTTTATTTTTGACATCATCCAGCTCAGTAATAATACCATCTGATAAAATACGATGAGTTAGACCTAGCCTTTTTCCTAATTGAAGGGGATCTACCGATGTTTTTATTGAAAAAATACCTTTAAAAGAAATAGGTGAAGAAGAATGATATTTTGAACCTTCAAATAAAGATTTAATTTCGCCTTCAGCCAAGTCAAAATTAGGTCCAGATAATTCAAATATTAATCTATCCATCTACACTATCATTCAATTTTTCTTCTAAATCTTTTTCGGTGAGTGTTTCGATAAAAGCTACTTCCCCGTCGATGATAATGGTGGGTACATGAGTGATTTCGTGTTCTTTAATCATCTCTGGACTGTTTTTAGCTCTTTTATAGTCGACTTTTACATTTTCCATATCTTCAGTAACATTCTCTACAATCTTCTTTGCTGGCGGACAGTCTGGGCATGTATCAGAATATATGAATTCTATGTTGATTTGATCTTCTGACATAATATCTAGATGACCCAAAATGTTTTTCTGATTTTAATCTTTTCGTTGTATGTGAGGTGAAAAACCTAAATATCTCTATATAATTTACATAGTAAACTAAACTAGAACAGGAGGATAAAACTTGCCTGAGAAGCCATTAAAAATCACAGAAGATAATTTTGATGAAGTTATTTCTGAAAATAAAAACGTAGTTCTTGATTTCTGGGCTACGTGGTGTGGACCCTGTGTACAATTAGATCCCGTTATAGAAGATCTAGCAGAGGAATTAGATGATAAGGTGCTTTTTGGGAAGGTGAACATAGAGAACAATGGCAGTATTCCCTCAAAATATGGGATTCAATCTTTACCGACTTTACTGTTCCTAAAAGATGGAAATGTAGTTGAAATGGTCAGAGGCACGATGGATAAGGAGACCCTGAAAAGGAAGATAGAAGATAATTTTGGTCTCTGATTCATTCGAAATCTTCTAACTTTTCTACAGCATCTTTCATATCTTCATACCATCTGTCTATACATTCAAAGGCCTCTTCCTTTATTTTACTGATCGGCCTCCGTGAATACAGAAAATAATACCCTCCATTCCTTATAGTCTGTTTCTCTTTGTATATCAAACCGCAGTTCAACAGTTTCTCTAATGATCTGTAAGCTGTGCTCTGATCTTTATTAATCTTTTCAGCTATTTCGGATGAACGTAGCTCATCTCCATCAGATAATATTGATAATATTTTTTTATCTAGTGTTGATAGATTGTATAAGCATTCCATAACATTGCTGCAGTTTATCTCGTCGTAATTGAAATCTGGTTTCATACTATTGTACGGTAATGCCATAATCATACTTAACCGTTTTGATTGATAATGTATATCAAGTGGGCAGAACTGCTCGCCATCAAGATATAGTTTGTTCATCAATAGTATAATGAGCGTCATGATAATATGGGATTGAACGATGATAAGGATGTCGAGAAATTAAAAGAACTGATGGTAACTCTCAATAAAACGATACCAAGTTTGGTATCAGGTATAATGGAGGCTATTTACAGTACAGAAGACAGAGAAAGATTAACCGAAAATACAACAAAATTCTATAAGGAGTTAATCAATGCAGGTATGAGAAAAGAACAAGCATACGAATTGACAAGAGAGTACTTGAAAGGAAGGGATTTAGGTCATTTAATAAGAGAAGTACTGATATAGATGTCTGAAAGTGATGAGGAACTTAAAGATGAGATCGAATCTCTTAAGAAGCAGCTATCTGTCATGGAGGGTATGATGGAAAATCTCATGAACATGCACAGAAATGTTCTTGAGAAACTTTCTATGAATTCAGATGTTGAACAGAGATATCTAAGGATGCTATCAGTTTACCAAAGATTCGGAAAAGTTTCTCCTTCAGCTCTTCCAGGCATCGATGACCAGATTTCAGAATGTATAGTGGAGATATTGTTAGACGCAAATTCTCTTAACATAACTCAGATAACTGAAAGGATGAGGGAGAAGAGAGGTTCTGCATCCAGGCATACTGTCAGGGATAGATTGCAAAAACTGGAGAAAAAAGGAATCGTTACGATGGACGAAAATGAAAATATGGGAAAAGGATATTCCCTCACACAAAGTACGATAGATGATTGGGCAGAACTGCTCGGTATCAAGAAATAGTTTGTTCATACATATTATAATAAGAAAAAGAGGTGTAAAAAATGGATATAGATGATGAAGAAGATATAGAACAGCTCAAAGAACTGATGGAAACATTGAATGAGACAGTTCCTGGATTGATATCAGGAATAGTTGAGGCGGTTTACAATGCAGAGGACAGTCAAAAACTCGCAAAGAACACTGCTAACTTCTACAAAGAACTCGTAGATGCAGGGATGGAAAAGGATCAAGCATATCAGCTTACTAGAGATTTCATGAAAGGAAGAGATGTTACAAGTTTGGTTAGAGAAGCGATCAGTGGTGCTGGACCATTTGGTGAAGGCAGTAAAGGTGACTTTGACAAGGAAGAGATGGAAGAAAATATACGCAAGAAGATCAAGAAGAAGATGGAGTCAAAGATGGATGAAGAGGATTGGGAGTAAATGTCAGAAGAAGATCAATGTCCAGTTAAAATGATGGCCGTGATAATCATCACCGCCATTCCTTTGATATTTAAGCTAGCCCTGGTCTATCTGAAATACAAAAGAAAAGTGAGAAAGAGAGAGAAGTATCTAAGAAAAGAATTAAAAAAGGCTGGTATGGAGAAGGGCATGATAGATGAAATCTGTGAAGATATGAATGTTCTTTCACTTTCAGACATGATGGGTGCTGCTAACCTGAATAAAAAGAGCATGTTTGGAAACATACTGAGCTAAAACCCCTTACAGGGCCTGATTAGACCCTGCCTTTTAACTATTTTAAAGCGTAAGATTAAAATCTAATGAAATTATGAGGCATATAAGCCGCAGTAACTCAGTTGGGAGAGTGCCACCCTGAAGAGGTGGATGTCGCCGGTTCAAGTCCGGCCTGCGGCACTAATAATTTTTGATAATCTCGAAAGGTGATAGGTTGAATCTAACGAAGAGAGAGAAAAGGATTCTGGAGGGTGAGGAAGGACCTGGCCCACAGAAAGCTATGGAGATTTTAGTCGCTCTAGGCGATATTTATGATGCAGAAAAATTGATCCCAGTTAAATCAGCCCAGATCGCAGGTGTTTCTTACAAGACTATGGGTGATGCTGGATTAGATTTTATAGAAGATTTTTCGAAGAAAGCAAATGTAAAGATAAAATCGATGTTGAATCCAGCCGGGATGGATCTTGAAAAACAGCATTATGAATCCGATGATTTTAGAGAGAAGCAGACAAGATTAGTAGAAGCCTACAGTGATATGGGTATAGAAGTATCCTGCACATGCACTCCTTATCTGGCTGGTAATAGACCCCAAAAAGGTGATCATTTAGCTTGGAGTGAAAGCTCTGCTGTATCCTATGCCAACTCAGTCCTAGGAGCTAGAACAAATAGAGAAGGTGGTCCATCAGCACTGATGGCTGCGGTTATCGGAAAAACGCCATGTTATGGCCTCCATACAAAGGAGAACCGAAGTCCAGATATCGTTTTTGAAGTTGAAGATGATTTTCCAGCTGCTTTATTGGGATACAAAGTGGGTAATTTAGTAGGGGACAAGATTCCATACTTTAGAGGAGTTCATTATGAAGATGACGAGCTGAAGAGCTTAGGTGCTGCTATGGCTGCAACTGGATCAGTTGCGCTATATCATGTTGAAGACATAACACCCGAATGGGATGATTTCTCTACCGATGGTTTAGAGACAATAAAGATAACGAATGAGGATATACAGGAGATCAGAGATGAACTTATAACAGATACAGAACCCGAGGTTATCGTTCTAGGGTGTCCACATCTTTCTTCAGAAGAAGTAAAATATATCGCTGACTTTCTTGATAAAAAAGAACCGAAAGAGGGACCGGATCTGTTAGCTTATACCAGTAGATACGTTAAAAAACAAAATCCTGATGCGATAAAAACAATAGAAAGATATGGTGAAGTCATCACAGATACCTGCATGGTGGTAAGTCCACTAGAAGAAAAATATCATGTAGCAGCTACAAATTCAGGAAAAGCTGCGGCCTATTTACCAAAATTGGCCGATCAAAGTGTGATATATGCTGATATAGATACACTATTGGAGATGGTAGCTTGATTCTTGAAGGAAGAGGTATCAGTAAAGGCATCGTGGAAGGTGATGTTGTTAAGGTGGATAATCCAGTTTCTTTTCTGGGGGATGTGGATCCTGACACAGGTATCGCTTTTAAAGAAAAAAGTATCAGGGATTCGATTTTTGTTTTTCCAAGTGGTAGAGGGAGTACCGTAGGGTCTTATGTCATCTATCAATTAAAAAAGAATGATACTGCTCCGAAAGGGATAATAAATGAAAAAACAGAAACTATAGTTGCTACTGGAGCGATAATATCTGATATACCATTGATTGATAGTATAGAGATAGATTTACTGCAAGATGGAGATAGGGTCGAGATTAATGGTTATGAAGGAACAGTCGATCTTGTGAACGTACATAAACAACCTGTGGTGACCTGCTTTTTAATTAAAGATGATAAAATATTACTATTGAAAAGAGGAGAAGATGTAGGCAGTTACAGAGGAAAATGGTCAGCGGTATCTGGTTACGTTGAGACGGAAAGACTGTTAGACCAGGCTCGAATCGAGATCGAACAGGAGACTGGCTTGAACGCAGAGTTTGTGAAAAAAGGTGAAATTATTTTGGTGAGATATAAAAATAAGATATGGGAAGTGAATCCCTTCCTGTTCGATGTCAAGGGAGATATAGACTTAAATTGGGAGAATGTTGAGTTCGAATGGGTATATCCTGAAGAGATTAAAAAGATGGATACAGTACCTAAGCTTTGGCAAGCTTATCAAAATGTGAGCGGATAAGATGAAGGTAAAAACTAAAAGTGGAATAAAGGACATGAAAGCAGTATGGATGGATGAAGATAAAGTTAAGATGATCGATCAACGATATCTACCCAATAAATTGGAATATTTTAAAGCCGAGGATTATAAAGACATACATAGATCGATTAAAGATATGATGGTCAGAGGGGCACCAGCGATCGGCGTAACAGCAGCTTACGGTATGGCTCAGGCTGCAGTGCAGGGAAGAGATCTAGAAAAGGCTGAGGAAGTTATTAAGTCAGCCAGGCCTACTGCTTATGACCTATTTTATGCAGTCGATTATATGATGAAAAATATGGGGGAAAAGCCTATCATGACAGCTGAGGAGTATTCTTCTTCAGTAGTGAGTAAATGTAGAAGGATAGGTGAAAATGGGGCGGAATTGATAGAGGATGGTTATTCTATTTTAACTCATTGTAATGCCGGTGCTTTAGCTACTGTAGATTATGGAACAGCATTAGCTCCAATTCGGGTGGCAAATGAACAAGATAAAGATCTATTTGTTTTTGCTGATGAGACAAGACCTAGGCTTCAGGGCGCAAAATTGACATCATGGGAATTGTACAATGAGGATATACCTCATGCAGTGATCGTAGATAATGCCGCAGGACATTATATGCAGAGAAATGAGATCGATATGGTGATCGTTGGAACCGATAGAATAGTCTCTAATGGTGATATCGCTAATAAGATAGGAACCTACGAGAAGGCAGTAGTTGCGAAAGAAAATGATATTCCGTTTTATGTAGCAGCACCGATCACGACCTTTGATCCTGATATAGATGATGGTTTCGATATACCGATAGAGGAAAGAGATGAATCTGAAGTATGTAGGATAAATGATACATGCATAATGCCTGAAGGATCCAGTGCAAAGAATCCAGCCTTTGATGTAACACCTTCTAAATACATATCTGGATATATAACTGAAAAAGGTGTTTTCACAACCTCTGAGATAGAAGAGATGTTTTAAAAATGTATATCCAAAAATTATTCATATATAAACAATCATATATTCAGATGCATGAATGATAAATGGATTTCAGCAAGTGATGTTGAAAAGTATGGTTACTGTCCTCTAAGTTGGTGGCTGAGTGAGGAGGAAAAAGAAGTAATCAATGAAGATTTGAAAGAGGGGAGTAAAAAACACGAAAAGATTAGTGAGAAAGTTGATAGTATAAAGAAAAATGAGGAAAATGTTAAAAGAATGGAGAATCTTATTTTATGGCTAGCAGTAAGTGCAACGATAATATCTGTTATGGGTATTACATTTTTGTATCCGGAAAGATTGTTTAGTAATATATTTATCATCAATTCCTTAGTATGGATTTTAGCTGCTTCTTTTTTACTTTATCTTAGCGAAACTCGTATATTTGAAATAAAAGAGAGCAAGTTGGAAAGAATGATACTTATTTTTGCTATGGTGGCAACGGTATTAGCTGTGTATGGAATGACTTTCCCCATAGCAAATTATAATTTGGCAAAATTGGCTCAAGTGATATCATTAGTGTGGTTGATCGGCGCTAGTTACTGGCTGAAGCAATCTCTTACCTTTCAAAAGAAGGCAAAATCAGATAGAGATGATATGGATTTAGAAGATGATATAACCTATGTAGATAAAACAGATGAAAAGCCGCAGATGCTGAGATCTGATAAGTATAAGTTAAGAGGAAGACCTGATTTTATTATAGAACGTGAAGGTAAGAGTGTACCGGTCGAAGTAAAAACTGGAAGAGTTCCTAAAGGTCCATTTTTCTCTCATATTATTCAGTTAGCTACTTACTGCTTATTAATCGAGGAAGAAGAAGGTACAGCACCACCCTATGGGATAATAAGATATGGAGAGACTGAATTTGAGATAGATTATGATGATGATTTGAAGGAACTACTCATAGATAAATTAAAAGATATGAGGAAAGCATTAGATACCGAAGATATACATCGCAACCATAATAGGGAAGGTAAGTGTAAAAATTGTTCTAGGAGAGATCTGTGTCCAGAATCCTTAGTTTAATCTTCTTTTTCTTTTAATTCCTCGATCATCTCTTTCATCTCGTTCACATCACTTTTCATCTTAAGCATCTCTTCTTCAAAGGTTGTGAACTGTCTAGATGAGAAAACTCTGTGTGAAATAAACATCCCTATAAATATAGCACCGATGACAGCTAGTATCGATATTATTACCAGTGAGAAAACGAAGACAATAAATCTTGTAAATATTTGTTCGAATGAGATATAGCCAGTCAATATCATTATAACTAGTATCCCGATGAAAATTAGGACGCTTGCAACTATCAATAAAGAAATAGGTATATCACGCATTTTTATTCCTCCTCAATTTGGTCTAGTTTTTCTGTATAAGGTAGGTTATCTATTTCTACTTCTTTTGTTTCTAAATCTGAATATGTTATTTTATACATAATTTTTTTCTTTTCTGAGATTTTGAAAGTAGCATTATAATTGAAATGCTTTTTATAATGATAGACATCTACAACAAGTTCAAATTCTGTTAGATTCGTTGTAATTTCTGCTGAATAAGTATGGTTTCTCCTTTGAACTGTTTTGTTGTTTATCTTTATAGTGATGTTTTTGTACCTTATTTCATCCAGACCATGCACGTAAATTATGGTATGATTATCATCCACATTATCGTATCTTTCACTAGATACGTAATCTACCACTACCATCGGTATTTCAGACCCTGGAGGAGAAGGGGGATTCGTACAACCAGATACACTGATTGATAATAATATAACTAGAGCAACGATTATTGCCTTTTTCATTATCACTCATATCATAAAAGGTGGTTTATTAAGTTTTTTAGAAATAAGTTAATTTTTTTTGAAAAAAATTGGTTCACGCATACGCATCCAATTCCCTAATAGGGGTAGTTTTAGAACAGCTTTTACCGTATTTTTGATAATCTTTGATACTATTTTTTAACATTGTTTCATTGATCTCTCCTCTCAACTCCCCTAGTTGATTTGAATCACAATAAAACCTTATCGTTGGTACTGAGCTTATACCGTTTTTTAAACTTAATTCCCTTTGATCCAAAACATTTACTTTACCAAAGATTACATCGTCGATCTTATCAGCTAAATTTTCATAGATAGGTAGAACTTTTCTGCAGTGTGGACACTGTGGACTGTAAAAAAAGATTGAAACTATTTTTTCAGAATTACTAGTTTTTTCAAAAAAGTTGTTTTTATCAATATCTATAATTTTTTCATCACTGCCCATTTATGAGCACCGATATATAATAAGAATATAAGATATATAATGATAACGGGGAGTTATTTTTCGGAATTTGATAAAAAATTTAGTAAATATTAACATCTATCGATGCTTATTGATAGGTATGTCAGATCAAAAAGAAAAGGTTAAGACAGCTGTTGTCCAGGCATCCCCTGTTTTCTTCGATAAAGAAAAAACTATGAAGAAATCTATAGATTTGATAGATAAAGCTGCCGAAGAAGGGGCGGAATTGATATTATTTCCAGAAGCTTTTATCCCAGCGTATCCTAGGGGTTCCACTTTTGATACAGATGTAGGAAGTAGAACTAAAAAGGGTAGAGAATTATGGCAGAATTATTATGAGAATTCTGTTGAGATTCCCGGTGAGATAACTGATAGATTAGGGAAGAAAGCCCGTGAAAAGCAAATATTTTTAGCGATAGGTGTGATCGAGAAGGAATCTGGTAAGAGAGGTGGTACATTATACTGCACAGTTGTTTATTTCGGACCAAATGGAAGTATATTGGGAAAACATAGGAAGATAAAGCCAACTGGAACTGAAAGAGTGATCTGGGGTGAAGGTGATGGTAGTACATTGACAGTACTTGATACTGATTTTGGTAAAGTGGGCGGATTGATATGTTGGGAGAATTACATGCCTTTAGCTAGGATGACTATGTATGATAAAGGTATAGAGATATATCTTGCTCCCACGGCAGATTCAAGAGATACTTGGCAGGCTACTTTAAAACATATCGCTTTAGAGGGGCGATGTTTTGTTTTGGGTTGCAATCAGTATACAACTGAAGATATGTATCCAGATTATTTTAAAGAAGATGTTGATGATATGAATGAGTTAAATTGCAGAGGTGGAAGTGTTATAATATCTCCTATGGGCGAAGTTATAGCAGGCCCTCTGTTCGGAGAGGAAGGGATATTGTATGCTGAATTAGATTTGAATGAGATATGTAGAAGCAGATTTGACTTTGATGTTACTGGCCATTACTCAAGACCTGATATCTTTAAATTGTTGGTTAATGAAGAAAAGCAAGATTCGACATTAAAAAGAAAATAAATTTAAGACTTGATGGAATAATGAGACCATGTTTGATGATAATAGAAGTAAGGAGTTAGTGTTCGTTTCACACTGCATATTGAATCAAAATTCGATCTCGGATAACACTGCAGATTTACCTGGAACTTTTAGGGAAGTTGTCGATTTACTACTTGAATCAGATGTTGGTATAGTTCAAATGCCATGTCCGGAGCTGTTATGTTTAGGATTAGATCGTGGTGATCCAGATGGAGCAGATAGAGATATTGTGGTTGAAAATACTAGGATAAGAAAAGCCCTAAAGAAGGAATCATCATCAAAGAAGATGGATCTATTGATTGATCAGGTTGCCTATCAGATTAAGGAGTATAAAAAATACGATTTTTCGATTTTAGGCATTATCGGAGTAAATCGTTCACCTAGCTGTGGAGTTGAGACAACTTCTAAGAATGATAAAGAAGTGACTGGTAAGGGTCTCTTAATTGGTGGTCTTAAAGAAAAACTAGATGAAAAAGAGATAGACGTTGAAATGATTGGTGTTAAAACATCCAAGGTTGATAAGAGCCTAGAGAAAGTTAGAAAACTTTTAGAGAATGAGTAAAAAAAAATGGGCTCAGCCGGGTGAGTTGATTTAGTTAGGAAATCAACGACCGAGGGGAATCTATGATTCCCCGTGTTTCGAAGCCGCTAGACCATGACCGTAGGAAATGGGCTCAGCCGGGTTCGAACCGGCGACCTCCGCCATGTGAAGGCGACGTCATAACCAACTAGACTATGAGCCCTGTGCGAATTGTATAGGCAACGTCACGAGGAAGATGCATATCTTCCGAGCGTTTGGAAACTTGTTTCCGAACAGTAACCAACTAGACTATGAGCCCTGTGCGAATTGTATAGGCAACGTCACGAGGAAGATGCATATCTTCCGAGCAGTGAGCCCTTTTGCGGATAGTATATTATAACATTTTGGATTAAATAGTTTTAGCTAATAAATTTTTTCTATTTGTAGACATGAGAAAAAATAAGGTTTTTATATGTCTAGACTTTGACAAGATTACTAATGATTCTAGAAGATATTGAGTATGAAGTGAAAATAGAGACGCCGCTTTACTTGACAGAGGATTCATCGATAGTTATAGATTGCTTGTCAAATATTTTTCCAAATGTAAGATGGGAAGAGACGGAGAACGTCATCGAAGGGGAAACTAATGACCTTGAAAGGTTCAAAACAATACTTGAGAATATGCAGATAAGGGATACTGCTAGGAGTTTCTTGAAGAGAAATGTTATAGATGATAGGTGTAGATTTACACTATCAAAACAGGCATCTTGCAATGAAAAGATCAATTTTTCTGAAGACAAACAGCCTTTAGGTGGAATAGAAGTAACGATAAAGAGTGAAGATATAGACGAATTGATAGATAAGATTACAGATACAGGGGAATAAAATGATCTTAGCATCTAATCCTAAATTTAGTTTGATGCCTTTTAAAGAGGCTTTAGAGATAGTAAAAAAAGATTTTGAGGGCTGGGAGTTTCTTGCAGAAAAGTACCATTCATGGGAATTTAGGGATCAGATTGAAGAACATTTGAGTACTGTAGATATGGAGATACAGATACATTCTCCTATCAATGATATTAATATAGCCAGCATAAATCCCACATTAAGAAGGGCTTCGATCAAGGAGATAGAAAAAACTTTCAAATTAGCCAATTTGATAGATGTAGAGATGGTCACGGTTCATCCAGGTATCTACTCTCCTTTGAGTATTTATTGGGATAAAACTGCTAAAACTGCGATCGAATCTCTAAATAAACTCAGGAAAAAAGGAGAGGAATACGGTGTTACTGTAGCTATGGAAAACTTACCTGAGATGTGGTTAGCACTATGCTCAAAACCAGAGGAAACGAGAGATTTCTTAGATGAAACAGGTTTAGATTTCTGTTTGGATGTCGGTCATGCTTATACTAGTAATTCTCTGGAAGAATTCTTAAAGTTCAATCCAGTAAATCTTCATTTGCATGACAATGTGGGTGGAGAAGATAAACATCTTGCTTTAGGGGAAGGAGAGATCGATTTTAAAATGGTATTGAAATCACTAAAAGATTATAAGGGAAGCTATGTTATCGAGGGACGTGCTGAAGACGAATTGATAGAAAGCAAAAAGTATTTAGAAGGTCTTCTTACTGAAGTCAAATAAATCTTAAATATGTCAAGCATAATCGATAAATTGGATCTTAAAATAGGAAAGGGATATCGAAAATGGATTTGATTGTAATCCTGTATATAGTAGCGATAGTTTTTTGTTTGTATATGAGTGGTCGTTTTTCTGGCTCCGAAACTGCACTGACATCTCTCTCTAAAATAGATATATCAAAGATGAAAAGAGAGGGTGTTAAACATGCTAAGAAGATCGAGTATTTGAAACACCACATGGACAATACGATCACTACTATTTTGATCGGTAATAATGTCGTGAACGTAGCAGCACCTACATTGGTCACGCTCCTAGTTCAGTATTTATTTGGCCAGTGGGCTGTATCTATAGGTAGCGCGGTCCTCACAATAATACTGCTGATCTTTGGGGAAATAACACCTAAAGGTTATTCTCTTAAAAACAAAAAACACTTCAGTCAGAAAAATGCAGCGATGATATATTACATGTCAATAGGTTTAAAACCACTGATCATCACCTTGAACAAAATATCTGACTTTCTTGTGAATCTAGTTGGTGGAGAAACACAACTGAACGAATTGTTAGTGACAGAGTCAGAAGTGAAACAACTGGCTTCCATGCTGGAAGAAAGGGGGGTTATAAAAGAGATTGAAAAGGATATACTCCATAGAGTCTTCTGGTTTGGTGATAGGAAAGTAAAAGATGTTAAAGTAAGTAAAGAGGACACATTTGCACTAGATGCGAGCTTATCGATAGAAGAAGCTTCGAACTTTATCAATGAACATGGATTTACAAGACTTCCAGTAACGAAACATGGTTCCGATGAAGTAGTCGGTATTTTATACAGCAAAGAGATCCTTGGCAAAGAAGGTGGTGAAGTCAAAGATTACATGAGGCAACCATATTTTGTCAGAAATGAACAAGATGTAACAGAAGTGTTCCAAAGGATGAGAAAAGAAAGAATACACATGGCCATTGTGAAGGATGAAGATGGGAACTTTGACGGAATAATAACTTTGGAAGATTCTTTAGAAGAATTGGTCGGTGAAATATACGATGAATTCGATTAATTCCAAAAAGTCTTTTTAATAAAAATTTCATCTACCTTTACATGATAGACTATATAATAGCATCTCTGTTCATGTTCTTCATACCTGGATTTACTTTCATCAACGCTTTATTCCCTGGAAAAGGTGAGTTAGATCAAGAGTTAGATACACTTTACAGAGTCGCTTTTAGTATAGTGATGAGTGTAGTTATCGTTATCTTGTTAGGCTTTTTGTTGGGAAATTTACATTCTATTATGGGTTATGGTTCATTTTACAGATCGTCAAATATTTGGGGAAGCCTTCTAACCATGTCTGTAGTATTTTTCATCTTAGGCTGGTACAGGGGGGCTTATCAATGGATGGGTAAAATCCATCCTATATTTGAAAGACCTTCTCCGAAAGGAAGTATAACTGATATAGATGATTTTGATCTAGTTGATGATATGGAAGATCTAGTAAGGAAACAACATAAGTTAAAGAAGAAGATAAAAGAGTCTAAGAGGAAAGGTTCGAAAGATAATGAGATCAAAGATTTAGAAAAAGATTTAGAAGAGACAGTTGATAGATTGAAGAAATTAGAAAAGAAAAGAGCAGAGCAATTAGAGGAAGATGATTGATATGGATTTTAATTATAAATTAGTAGTCGTAGTAAGAAAAGATGTGGACCTATCTCCAGGTAAATTAGCAGTCCAGGTCGCTCATGCATCGGTTGCCTGTGCAGTTGAGAGTAAGGAGAAAGGAGACTATTTTGACAAATGGTTCAATGAAGGACAGAAAAAAGTAGTTGTGAAATGCGATGATCTTGATCATATGGATTTCTTGAAAGAGGTTGCTGAAAAAGAAGGTCTCGTAACTAGAGTTGTTCAAGATGCAGGTCTTACAGAGGTAGTTCCTGGAACCAAAACATGTTTGGGTATAGGACCAGGTCCTAATGAAAAAGTGGATAAGGTAACTGGTAAATTACCCCTATTCTAAATATTTAAATTGGGTGAATGCAATCTATTATAATATAGAAGTGATCTGATTTGAAGAGTAAAATCAGGGCTATCGGGATCGATGATGCACCTTTCAAATTTTCAGATGAAAAAGTACTGGTGGTTGGAAGTATAGTTAGAGCTCCAAATTATCTAGAAGGTATAATATCGACTGAAGTTGAAGTTGATGGAACTGATGCCACAGAACAAATAATAGATATGATAAATGAGTCTAGGTTTTCAGAGCAGGGTAGGGTCATATTCACAGATGGTGCTGCTTTAGGAGGCTTTAATCTGGTAAATTTAAAAAAGGTATACGAAAAGACAGATATCCCTATAATAAGCATCTCTAGAGATGAACCCGATTTTGAAAGCATAAAAAAGGCACTCAAAGGTCATTTTGAAGATTGGAAAGATAAGTATGAAGCTATAACCAAAGGAGAAATACTTGAAATAGAAACAGAACACAAACCAATATACGTTCAATCCGAAGGTGTTGATATAGATGACCTCAAACATTTTTTACGATTATTTACAGTTAGAGGAAGGCTTCCAGAGCCCATCAGGATAAGTCATATCGTTGCATCAGGCATAGTAAGGGGCGAATCAAGAGGGAAGCCATAGTTTATATAAATAATAAGTATAATTATAATCTAATATAATTGTTAGTGATTTACAATAATCTCAGCTAAACAGAAAAATTAATAAAATATACCTGTTATACCACCTTTGGCGATAGTTTTGAGTAGGAAAGACTTGGAAGATTCTTTAAAAAGGCTTATCAAAAAGCCAGGGATAAGGTACTGCTCTATTGTGAAGATGAATGGTAACCTTATCGATTTTGAGGGTGAAATTCGGAACATGAGTTTAGATACCTACAGTGCCATGACAGCGACTATATATGGGGCAGGTAAAACAGCTAATGATCATATCAATACCGACGAACCTCACAACATTGTGATTAATGACGGTAATGGTAGGACTATCATAGAGGGGGTAGGTCGTTCTCATATAATCGTAGTAAGAGCAGAACTTGAAGCTGAGTTAAATAAGCTGATCAATCAGATTGACGATGAGAAAGAGTTCCTTCAAGAAAACTGGCTAAGAGGTCATGTGATATCATCTTTGAAGGATAAGTATGGTTGAAATCGTGTATCAGATCACGATTTGAATAAATTTTTAAGATTATATTGTAATGATAGAAAACTTAATTTATTATGTTCCATGTAGTTAATGTTGGATTATTACAGGAGGAATGAGCATTGAATAAAGATTCATTAGTAAAATCATTAAAGGAAATTAATACACATCCAGATGTAGAAATTTCATGTTTAGTAAAAACAAATGGTGATGTTCTGGCTAGTGTTGGTCAATCGGATACTTTAAAGTTGGAAACTTTTGGAATAATGTCGGCAACTATCTTTGGTGCAGCTACAACATCCAGTGAACAGCTAAATAAAAATAAACCTGAACAGATCAGCATACAATCTTCAGATGGTTATACTATGATATTTAATTTATTAGAAAAATATCTTCTTGTAGTAAGAACTAAGTCTGACTATGATGAAGATGGTTTAAAAGAAGTGTTTGGAAAACATATTAATGATATAAAGGATAATATAAAGTGATACTATGGGATATTTACGCCTTCCTAAAGAGTTGAATGACTTCTTTGACGGGGTTATGGGAAGATCATTGATGATCAAGGGTAATGCTGGAACTGGTAAAACAATAATGAGTCTAAGCGTTATAGAAGAGATAGGGAGTCTTGAAAATTCATTTTATGTTTCAACGAGAGTTACTAATGAGGCTTTATACAGCCAGTTTAACTGGCTGGAAGAAAAGGACTGGAGATCAAGTTTGATGGATGCAAGTATGGATTTTCTAAAATCTATATCAAAGGAGAAAAAGGTTTCTTATGAATTTAAGGCCCGTAAATCAGAGGAATTAGATAAGCTGGATAAAGCTAGAGAAGTTTTAAAAGAGATGAGGGGTAAGGAGGAAGTTGATAAGGAACTGCCCGAACATATTAGCAGAACAATGCTTGTTTCCCTGGAAAAGGAAGAGAAGATAAGTGAGCTTGATGAACTTTATGATAAAGTCGAAGGACGCCTTCCAGAGAACTCATTTGTAGTAATAGATAGTATAGAAGCGATAGTAGAAAGATATGATATTGATGCTAAAAAGCTGATAAAAACATTACAAAAGGACCTAGTTGAATGGTCAGGTGTAAAATTAATACTGATATCCGAAAAGAAAGAATCTATCGAATGGGATTATCTGGTCGATGGTGTCGTAACACTAAATGAAGAGGAATTCAAAGGTAGACGATCAAGGAATATGTATCTTAATAAATTAAGAGGAGTGAGAATTGAAAGACCTTTATATTTGTTCAGTTTAGAGAAAGGAAAATTCCAGTATTTCCCGCCCATAACCTATCATACCCAAAAACCGATGTTAACACCGAATCCTGAAGATGATGATTTACAGGGATTTGAGTCAACTAACAAAGATTTCTATTCTTCAGGATCTAAAAAGTTAGATGAGATACTAGGTGGTGGATATCCTAAAAATTCTATCGTATTGATCGAAGTCGATGATACAGTTCCTTTGTATGGTCACATGAATCTTTTGGGTCTTGTAGGTAGAAATTTCCTAGCAAATGGAAATGGTGTTTTGAATATATCATCTGAAGCAAGGAGACCTGATAAAAGAGATATATGTTCATGGTTCAGAGATATGGTACCAAATGTTGGTGAGAAAGCCTGTCAAAATTTCAAAATTAAAGGCACGACCAGTCTGGAAGAACTATCAGAAGCTTATAAAGAGGTCAAATATTTTGCATCAGAACCCATATTAACTGTCACGAATTGGGAAGGAGTAGAACACTCAGTAGCTAAAAGAGAAGGTGAGATACCCAAGATAGCGAATAGATTACTCGACTCGATGTCGATTCACAGCGATCTAAACATAGGTATCGTTAGACCTGGTTTGGAAATAAGTCAAAAACTGAGAAATATTGCTGAGGTACATCTGAAATTGGTAACGAAGTACAATACCTTACTTCTATATGGTGAGAAACCGAACACCGTGATATATAATGTGAATGTAAAAGAAGGAAAGGAAGGAGCTAATGTGGTATTCGATCCATTGGTCTAATTTTTATAAAAATCTTCTTAAAACTAAAGTTTTATAGTCAAGTCCATATTAACCCAAGTTAAAGGTGTAATAATATGGTCGACATTAAAGCTCCAAGAGGTACAGAACTTAATTGTAAGGGATGGAAGCAGGAAGCGATGCTCAGGCAGCTTAAAAACAATCTTGAAAATGCAGAGGATCCAGATAATTTGATCGTATATGGAGGGTCTGGTAAGGCTGCTAGAAATTGGGATTGTTATGAGAAGATAGTTGAAACTTTGAAAGAATTAGAAAATGATGAAACATTGATGATCCAAAGCGGTAAACCTGTAGGTGTTTTCAAAACATATGAAAGAGCTCCAAGAGTTATTATAGCTAATTCAAACATAGTACCTAAGTGGTCTACTTGGGACAAATATTATGAATTGGAAGACCTAGGTCTGATGATGTATGGACAGATGACCGCTGGAAGCTGGTGTTATATAGGAACTCAGGGAATTATTCAGGGCACCTATGAGACCTTTGCTGCTTTAGCACGCAAACATTTTGATGGAACATTAGAAGGTAAGTTATGTTTAAGCGGTGGACTTGGAGGTATGGGTGGAGCTCAGCCATTGGCTATCAAAATGAATGGCGGGGTTGCACTTGTAGTTGAGATAAACCCAGAAATGGCTCAGAAAAGATTAGATGCGGGTTATTGCGACGTGATCGTGGAAGATTTAGATGAAGCACTGGACCTTGCTTTAGATGCGAAAGAAAATGGTGAAGCTAAGTCTATTGGACTGATAGGGAATACTGCTGAAACACATCCTAAGATATTGGAAAAAGGCATTATCCCCGATGTAGTAACAGATCAAACTAGTGCCCATGATTCGATGACCTATTTCCCTAAGGGTCTAACCTATGAAGAAGGACTTGAATTGAGAGAAAATGATCCTGAGGAATTCAAGGAAAGGGCTATGGAATCTATGAAACTGCACTGTGAAACGATGGTCAAGATGCAGGAAGAAGGTGCTATCGCGTTCGATTATGGTAACAATTTGAGAGGACAGGCTAAAGATGCAGGTTTTGATGATGCTTTCTCTTATCCTGGTTTCGTGCCGGCTTACATAAGACCCATGTTCTGTGAAGGAAGAGGACCATTCAGATGGATGGCTTTATCAGGAGATCCGGAGGATATATTGAAAACTGATGAGGTTGTGAAGGAACTGTTCCCTGAAAACGAGCAGTTAAAGAACTGGATTGATCTAGCTGAAGAACACCTTCCGTGGGAAGGATTACCAGCAAGAGTCTGCTGGTTAGGATATGGAGAACGTCATAAGTTCGCTAAAAAGATCAACGATATGGTAGCAAGCGGTGAAATATCTGCACCGATCTCTATAACTAGAGATCATCTTGATGCTGGCAGTGTAGCTAGTCCAAATAGAGAAACTGAAAGCATGAAAGATGGAAGTGATGCAATAGCTGATTGGCCTTTACTGAATGCTATGCTTAACATAAGTGCAGGAGCAGACAGTGTATCAATTCACAACGGCGGCGGAGTAGGTATTGGTCTATCGACCCATGCAGGGATGGTAGTAGTCGCGGATGGTACAAAAGAGGCTGAAAAGAATATTGAAAGAGTATTCAAGACAGATCCTGGATCCGGTGTAGTGAGACACGCTGACGCTGGCTATGAGAAAGCTATTGAATTTGCAAAAGAACACGATATAAAGATGCCGATGCTCGAGGATGAATAAAAAACCTTTTTCTTTTTTTCATATCTTTGGAAAGGATTAATATAATCATTTTTTAGTCTGATATTCGATGAGCGAAAAATTTACTATAGAGAAAATAACGAGGGATGATAAAGGGGAGATACTAGAATTATCATCTCAAATATGGGAAGGTCACGATTATATACCAGACGTTTTCGATGATTGGATCGAGGACGGTGGTTTTTACTGTGGTAAGTTAGATGGGAAGATAATAGCTGTTGATAAATTTACCAAACAGAGGAACGGAGTTATCTGGTTGGAAGGATTAAGGGTACATCCAGATTATCAGGGAGAAGGTTATGCTAGCAGGATGGTAAATGGCTTAATGGATATTGTAGAAGAACATGATTATTCCACTTTGAGGTTTCTAACAACAGCAGGAAAAGAACCTGTTAAGAAGATGGCATACGACCAAGGTTTTGAAATCAAACAGGTTTACAAGTATTTATTGATCGATGAAGAGAAGCTGGGAGAATTTGATAAAATTGATCTGCCAGAGATAGAGCAAAGCAGTCTAAACGAGCTTGATGAGATAATGGATTTTATTACTACTTCTCAAGAATATGATGATAATGACGAACAATATATGGCTCACTGGACAACATATGATCTGACAGAAGAGTTAATTGAAAGAGAAATAAGTAAAGGTAATAGCTATCTGATAAAAAACAATGGCATGATAGATTCTGTTATCTTTTTCTATTACTACAAAGCTCATGATACACTGAGCATTCCTTACGTAGGTGGAAGTAAGGAAGGGATAGGTGAATTGATGAAGAAAGGAATCAACATATGTAAGGAAAATAATTACTCTTCATTCACGATAAAAACAGCTTCAGAAAGGATTATAGATCATTCAAAGGAGATAGGGATGGAACCATCGGATCATTATGAAATCTTACTTTTTGAAAAATCTAACTAGTCCGAGCATTCCGAAATAAATTGTTTCAAAATTTCATTAAATTCACTAGATCTTTCCAAATTAGCAAAATGTCCCGCCCTTTTCATCTCTTTGATATTTAGATTATCCTTTTCATCAAACACTTCTAACGTTGATTCTAGATTTTTATTGATCTCATCATCTTTTCCACCTTTTATCAATAGAATAGGCATATCTGTGGTCTTTATGGTGTTGATGTAGGAATATTTAGCTATATTTTTTTGAGATTTTATTATGGTATCTATATCGGTCAGAGTGAAAAGATGAGACATCACTCTCTGGGTCGTAGGATAAGTTGTTGATTTCCTTCCTAGATATTCACCAAATCCCTGTTTACCGTACAATTTGTAGACAGTTTTAGTGAGGAATGAGATCAACTTCTGTGATATCTTAGATTTGTTCAATTCAGCCGTAGTTCCGAAAGTAGTTAGAGACTTGATTCTTCCACGATTCTGTTTTAAAAATTCGTATCCGACTATACCCCCCATTGAATTTCCAACGTAGTGAAATCCTTTAAGATTTAGTTTGTCTGATAAATACTCGATATCTTCATTAAATTTTTGAATAGTGAAATCTTCCCGACCACAGTTTTTAGGCTTCGTGGACTCACCATGACCTCTCAAAGATAATGAAACGACCTTATAATCTTCAGAAAAATAATTCTGTTGAGGAAAGAACTGCCTCAGATTACTACCCAAACCATGTACAAATAAAATGGTTTCATCATTACCTTTTCCGGTCAATATATATTCTATGTTAGAATCTGGAGTTTTACAGAATTTTACTTCCTTCTTTGGTTTAGCCATCCAAAAAACATTATAATCAAATTATTAGAGTTTTTCCTTATGAAAATATAAAAGATAAGAGGTTTTAATCGAACCTCAATGCTTCTGCCGGAGCTACTTTACTGGCTTTTCTTGCACTCGGTATCGCTGTTATAAACATCGTGAAATAAGCGATCAATGCTATCACTATTATCCTAGACCATGGTATTGCAAACTCCCAACCCATTGGTTTGAAACCATCTTCCCAGAGCACCCATCCAATACCGATCCCAAGTGCAGAACCGAGTATTATTCCAGTAAGTGTGATGAATGAATTCTCTATCAAGAATGCATAAGAAATCATCCTTCTCTTGAATCCGATAGCCCTCATCATACCTATCTCAAGTCTTCTTTCATGGACAGCTCTTAGGCTTATTATACCTAAACCAGCAATACCTACGATCAAACCTAGTCCCATATATCCACTGAAAAGATCGAAGAACATGAACTGAGCATTCATACTCTCTTTGATTATAGTACCTATAACGATCGGTTGAAAACCATTTTCAACGAACTCTTTCTCGAG
>CAYSTL010000005.1:2518-29726 GCA_964433785.1 uncultured Thermoplasmata archaeon | reverse complement strand
AGGCATGATTTTAAGAAAAAATATGTGATGAGAGCGACCAAGTTTTATTTAGATACGGATGAATATATAGTGATATCTCACCTAGATATAACTGAGAGTGGTAAAAATAGTTAAGTTATATTAGATCTAGAAAGGCGAAGTCTTTTTTATATCAACATATAGTTTTATATTTCAATTAAAAATTTGAGTTAGATATTTTTTCTATATCCAGGAAAAAAATCTTTATGATATATAATTAAGAAAACAAAATATGTGTTTTAAAATATTTAATATATTTTAGATTATTCTACAATGTTATAAATAGTAACACCTGCAATCGTTTTTGTTAAAAAAGGTGGTTAATACATGGATTTGTTTAACAACCAAACAGAAGAGACAGAAATAAAAAATACAGACAAAAAACTAAAGAGATATAGATCAAGAATAAACGAACTTGAAAAACAGGTATCCGACTATGAAGACTCTATCGATAACATCCGTTTGGTCATGGAAAGTCTAGCCAAAGGTGATCTTGATGTCGAGATCGAGACAAGAGAGTTGGAAGGAAGATCAAAGGATGTCGGAGAATCGATAAACGATACAGTTAGGAGAATATCTAGAGCGCTAAGACAGATAAAACAGACGATGGATAAAGTTAGTGAAGGAGATTTTGACAGGATCGAAACAAAAGACCTCTATGGAGAGTTCAAAGAGATGGCCCGGTCTGTCAATAGAAGTATCGATGCAGTAGAGGATTCTATGGAAGATATAAAAGAGTCGATGAGATCAGTAGCTGAAGGAGATTTAGATGCAAAGATCGATACATCTGGTCTTGATGATGATGGAGAATTTGCAAAGATAGGCGAAGCAGTGAATAAAACCGTGAGAAGAGTTGCTAGAGCACTAAGACAGATAAGACAGACGATGGATAATGTTAGTGAAGGAGATTTTGATAGGATAAACACAGAGCGTTTATACGGTGAGTACAAAGATATGGGCAATTCAGTAAACAGAAGTATAGATGCAGTAGAACAGTCTTTAGAAGAGATCAAAGGCGTGATGAAATATTTAGCCTCAGGAGATCTTAATGTGGATATAGATGAGTCTATTCACGAAGGTGAGTATCTAAAGATCGCTGAAGCGATAAATGAAACGATAGATAACCTGGAAGAAGTTCTAACGGAGATATCTGATTTAAGTGACGCTATAAGAGACAATAGATTGGACAAAACGGCAGATACTGGTGCTATTCAGGGTGTTTATAAAAAGATATGCAAGTCACTGAACAAAGCGATAGTAGATCTAAGAGAAGATATCATGGATATACAAAATTCAACTGTTGAACTCGACAACGCATCAGAGACAGTTGCAGCATCTTCTGAAGAATTAAATTCAACCGCTGAAAACGTATCAACTTCTGTACAGAACATTTCTGAAGGAACTACAGAACAATCACACATGGCTGAAGGATTATCTCAAATTATTGAGGACAGCGCAGCGAATATGGAAGAAACTTCTGCTTCCGCTGAAGATATAGCCGCATCTGCTGAAGAAGTAGCTGCTCAAACTGATGACGGAAGAGACTATGCAAAAGGTGCAACTGAGAATGTAGAAGACCTGCAAAACATATTACAGAGAACAAGAGAAAAAGCTTTTGAACTAGATTCACAATCAGATCAGATCGGAGAGGTCATCGAAACAATATCGAATATAGCTGAACAGACGAATCTGCTTGCTCTAAATGCAGCTATCGAGGCAGCAAGAGCTGGTGAACACGGAAAAGGTTTCGCAGTAGTTGCAGATTCCGTTAGAGATCTAGCTGAAGAGACACAAAAGGAAACAGAGAATATTAAAGAGATAATCCAAGCGACACAGATTAATGCTTCAGACGTAGTCGATGGTGTAAAAGATGTTACAGAGAAATCAGAGGAAGTAAACGATGTGACTAAAAAGAATTTGGATTCTTTAGATCAGATAAGAGAAGCTACTGATTCAGTATCAGAGGCAATACAAGAGATATCAGGAGCTGTAGATGAAGTAGCAGTAAGTTTACAGGAATCTTCAGATAAAGTGGAATCTGTCACTGAGATAGCAGACAAGAACTCGACTGAAGCTGAGTCATCAGCTGCAGCAGCAGAAGAACAGAATGCTTCGGTGGAAGAGTTATCAGGTTCAGCTCAAGAACTATCTAGTTTAGCCAATAACCTTTCTCAGTTGGTAGAGAAGTATAAGCTTGCCTCAGAATAAGTATGGTGTAAAAATGGAGATGCAGGATAAGATCGCAGAAAAAGACAGGCTTCAGGTCGTCATATTTAGGCTAGGGGACGATTTCCTTTCATGTCCGATATCACAGGTGAGAGAAATAATCCAGTTGGAACAGATAACACCGGTACCATCAACTCCAAACACTATCAGAGGAATATTGAACAGAAGAGGAGAGATCATTACGATACTTGATCTCCCCAAGGTTCTTAATATCAGTTTAGATCTTTCTGTAGAAGATTCACAATTGATGATTCTTTTTAGTGAGAATGAAAATGTGGGGATAATGGTTTCTGAAGTAACAGAGATACCTACTGTCAACACAGATAATATAGATGAACCATCAGAAGCGTTGGAAACACCGGTTAACGAGAAATACTTAAAAGGTATATTGAAAGAGAATGGTAAATTGATCCTTTTAACAGACCTTCTTGAACTGGTAAGCAGTATAGCTGGAAAAGACATTAAGAAAGCAGAGTCTGTAGCAGATAAATTAGACAAATAAAACCCTTCCTTTTTTATTTTATCGATATGGAAAAATTTTTAACCTATATACAGGGACTAGTTTTCAATAATATCGATTAAAAGATGGAATAGATATTAAGAAATTTTTTACGACATATAGTCGATGAAGTGATCCATCAGTTCATCACTAGGTATGATTATGTACTGTCCATCGATCGGTACATCCTTTGCATAAAACCTTAAGTCTGCTATAAGAAACACCTGTTCAGGATCAAATGAATCTCCGATTATCTTCTTATAACCTTCATTTTCCTCATCAGGTATCGCCTTTGGTGGGTCAAATAATATCTCAGTTCTGAAAAAGTCTGCCAATTCACTCAAGAAACTACCTAATACTATATTTCCAACTTCTCCGAGAGCGTCGAGTTCATCCTCACCGAGTTCGCCAAAGTCATAATCTTGGTCTCTCATTAGAAGTATATTAGCCATACTTTGAGCACTATCTTTATAAAGTGTGAAAAAAGCTATTCCACCTTCACCTTCTTTTAGTTTGGTATAAACAATAGCACCAATTTCATGATCCTCGATCGTTTTATCATGAAGTTCTGAAGGTGTATCATAAAAATCTACAATTTCAGTTTCGACTGAATCGTTAATCATCATGGATAGTGAGTCGCCTGCTTTTTGTCCTGCTGTTCTCAGCAGTTCTTTCAACCTTTTTTCCTGACTTTCTGATAAACTTACTTCCTTGGACATAAATAATCCTCTAAAATTAGAACTATATTTCTATTATATCAATATTTTCTTTTTTTGAAAAATCTAAACCTTGATTTGGATCTTCATCGACATAGATCCTAAAGAAAATTTAACCGTTCTTGCATGTTTTCCACCAGTATCTTTTCCAGCTAATTTGATATTCCACTTGTCTAAAGCATTTTCCACAGCCTCTACATTCTTTTTCCCAACAACCCCTTCAGCTTTAAAAGAAAACATCTGGGAACCACCGGCGATCTTTGCTTCAAGATTCCTTTTATTTCCACCTAGGTCGATTATTTTTTTTCTAAGTTTTCTTACTGCTTCATCTGCGTACATGGCTGGTTTCTCTGGTTTGTTTTTATCTCCTTCAGGTAGTAATACATGTGCCATACCACCAACTTTTTTCTTTTTATCGTACATGGCAACTCCTACACACGAACCTAGAGCTCGTGCAACGAAAACTCTACTATCTTTACTTACCTCGAGCTTTCCAATACCAACATCCACTTCCTTGCCCATAAGAAATACTACTCCATAAGAGTTATGTTAGAATTTTTAACTGTCTAGGAATTTTACGAATTCCTCAGTTAGTTTATCACTAGGTATAAGAATGTATTTTCCATCTATACCTGCTCCTTTAGCTGACAAAGTTACATCTGCGATGATAGCATCCTGTAGCATTGCTGTATAACCGATCACGTTTTCAAAATAGATCCCCACCATGTCATGAACTATCTCAGGAGGTGTATGTAATATAGAAGTTTCAAAATAATCGCTGACTTCACCTAAAAAATTACCTATAACGATATTTCCTACTTCTTTTATTGCACTCATCTCGTCTTCTCCGAAGTCATCGATAGGTTCATCTTTATCTCGTCCGAGTAGTACATTAGAAAGCTTTCTCGCACTCTCTTCATACATTATGTACATCGTGATACCGCCTTCTCCTCTCTTTAAATCGGAGTAAACGATGAGTGCTAAGTTTTCTTTCTCAAGTTCATCTTCGTACAAAGAGTAAGCGTCCTCATGTATATTGGCTATATCGGCTTCTACTGAAGCACCGATCATCATAGAGATAGATTCTGCTGCTCTTTTACCGCCAGTTTCTAGTACATCTTTGATCATGTCTCTTTGGTCTTCGCTTATCGTAAATTCAGCCATAATGTTGGTTAAAATGAAATTCTCTCTTATATTGATTTCCCCTATTTACTCAAAATTATAGAGTCTCTTGGACAATAATTTTAGTAGAAAATCAGAAATATTAAATATGGTTAGATACCCTACTCAAATCATTATGGCCAATAGAATACTCATCGTTGATGATACAAAGTTCATGAGGAAGATGCTCAGGAAGATTCTCTCAGTAAAATACAATGTGATCGGGGAAGCAGAGAATGGTAGAGAAGCCTTCAATATGGTACAGGAGCATAACCCTGACTTGGTCACCTTAGACGTTGTGATGCCTAAGATGGACGGTTTTGAAGCTCTGTCAAAGATAAAAGATAATGACGCTTCTCAAAAAGTGATCATGTGTACATCAGTCGATCAACACGAGAAAGTCATAGAAGCGATGAAGAGAGGAGCTGATGGTTATATTGTCAAGCCTTTCAAAAAAGATAGTGTTTTAGAAGAGATAGAAAAAGTCTTAGGAGAATAAAAAATATTTTTTGATTCACTTAAGAGATATATTAAAAAAATGAAGATTAATTGGTGTTGCTTGTAGCAACGACCAACATTTATCAGTTTTTGAGAAAGATTTTGTTAGATACTTCTTTTGTTAGTTCATCTAATTGTTCATCGCTATATTGATTTCTCAAATACTCAACTGTGTTTCCTTTTTCTTCATGCATCTTCTTAACCAATTCATCTATATTTTGTGCATCCATCTTTTCCACCATCGTCTGACACTTAGTCAGACAATACATTGTAAACATCATATTTATATCTTATGGATTTCTCCTTTAATGACGTATCATTATTAGAAAAATAATCGTGTGTAGATATAGATTATTTTCAAAATAATTCTTTATTAATTTTACTTTTTTTAGTCTTCGTATGAAAAATATATATAACCTTAAACAAATGGTACATGGAATGCCTTCCCAGAAGTATAAAGCAGTGGTTGTAGACGATTCAAATTTCATGGTCACTATTCTATCAGACATCTTGGAAAGTGATGGTAGGATAGAGGTTATAGGAAAAGGATCGAATGGAGAAGAAGCAATAAAGTTGAACGATGAATTAGATCCTGATGTCATACTTTTGGATATTGAGATGCCTAAGATGGATGGATTAGAGGCCACTAGAAAAATAATGTCTGACAATCCCACACCTATAGTGATCTTATCTGCAATGGGTGATAAGGTAGCTAATATGGCTGTTAAGGCCCTAGATGCCGGTGCAGTAGACTTCATCTCAAAGACGTCCGGTTCGTTATCGATGGATATAAGGAAAAAGTCAGACGAAATCTTGAATAAATTAGTTAATGCTGCTGAAAGCACACCTAAATCGATAGAAGAAAAAGGAAAGAAAAAACGAAAAAGCAGCAAAAAATCTAACTTTAAACCTAAGAAACAAAATTATGTTGTAACGATTGCTTCCTCTACGGGTGGGACGAGAGCCCTTGATGAAATGCTTTCAGTTATACCACCTAATTTTCCTGCACCTATCGTAGTAGTTCAGCACATGCCTCCAAAGTTCACTTCTCATCTAGCGCGAACATTGAATACAAAGTATTCTTTAAATGTTAAAGAGGCTGAGAAACACGAGATCTTGAACGAAAATAACGTGTATATTATACCAGCAGGTTATCATGGTGTGATAAAAAAGTGGGAAGGAGAGGCCTTTATCTCTCTAAATAAAAAACCAAAATTACATGGCGTTAGACCAGCAGCGGATTATCTATTTCAAAGCGCCTCAGATATATTCGGGGATAAAGTCATCGGTGTAGTTTTGACTGGAATGGGAAAAGATGGTGCTGAAGGTGCAAAGATCATAAAGAACAATAAAGGTTATGTTGCTGTTCAAGATGAAAGAAGTTGTGTAGTTTTTGGTATGCCTAAGACCACTATAGAGTATACTGATGTTGATTTTGTAGGTTCTCCGAAGAATATCGGTAATAAGTTGAACTCCCTCATGATGGAGGAGATAGATTGAATGAAGAATATCAAGAAATGTTTATGGAAGAAACCAAGGAAAGCATAGAGACAATGAATGAAAATTTATTGGCTCTAGAGAATGATCCAACTAACTTAGAACTCATCGAAGAGATTTACAGAGCCAGTCATACATTAAAAGGTATGGCTGGGACCATGGGGTATGAAGGAATCCAGAAACTTAGTCATAGGATGGAGGAATTATTCGATAAGATTAAAGAGGAAAAAGGTAAGATACACGAAAGTTGGTTCGATCTACTTTTTGAATCGGTAGATACTATAGAGATACTTTCTGAAGGTGAAGATGTTGATCATGAGGACCTCGTAGATCGGTTAGATGATGTCATCGAGGGTGGACATGAGGATGTAGAAAGGGAAACAAAAGATAGCACCACTGAGATCCCGGAAGAAGTCAAACAGGTCTTAGAGGATCTTGAAGATCAAGATGTAACTTTAGGTGTGATCGAGGTTTCTGAGGAAGAAAAATTACCTGCGTTGAGGGGTATGGAAGTCAAACAAAAGTTGGATATGGAAATAGAACTGTTTTATCCAGATCCTGAGGAATCGGACCCGGACCATAATGTATTTTATTTGATCACTAAAGATGATGCGGATGAAAAAGATCTCGATAAGACCGCAGGTATCGATATTCAGATATTCAAAAATGAATCTTCAGCCATCTTAGAGAATATAGAAAAAGATCTTGGTGAAAAACGGAAGGAAAAAGAGGAAGAAAAAGAAAAGAAAAAACAGAAAAAGAAGAAAAAAAGAAAAACCTCGATACAACCGTCTGACAAGATAAAGGTCGATCTTGAAGATATAGAGAAAGTTATGAATTTGGTGAGTGAACTGGTCATATCCAAAGGAACATTAGAGGATCTTGATACCTCTATACAGTCTAAAAGGCTATCATCTGTCACGACTAGGATCGACCGTATATCAGGTGAGTTGAGAGAATCGGTACTTGATATGAAGATGACCCAAGTCAAGACTGTCTTTAGAAGATTCCCAAGGATGGTAAGAGATCTAGCTAAGGAAAATGATAAAAAGATTAATTTTGAGATGGAAGGTGAGGAGATAGAACTTGACAGGACCGTTTTGGAAAGGATAACCGATCCTTTAGTTCATCTTCTAAGGAACGCAGTAGATCATGGTATAGAACCCATAGAACAAAGAAAAGAAAAAGGAAAGGCCCCTACGGGGACGATCAAACTTGCTGCCACCCAGAAGGAAGAAAACGTAGTTATAGAGATATCTGATGATGGTAGAGGGTTGAAATTAGAAAAGATCAAGGAAAAAGCGATCGAGAAAGGATTAGCGACTGAAGAAGAACTGGAAGATATGACCGATGAAGAGATCTACATGTTCATATTCAATTCGCATTTCTCTACAAAAGACGAAGTCACGAAGGTTTCAGGCCGAGGGGTAGGCATGGAGGTCGTTAAGAAGACCATGGATTCACTCGGTGGAGAAGTGAGTGTAGAATCCACCATCGATGAAGGTACCACGTTCAGGATGACACTACCGCCTTCAGTAGCTATTGTACAAGCCTTCTTGATAGAGATAGGTGAAGGTACTTACGCTATACCTTTGGAAGATGTAGTTGAAACTACACAGGTCAGGATGGATGAACTGGAACAGATCAAAGGTAATGACTTCATCAGATTAAGAGATAATTATATTCCACTAGTGTATCTGGAAGAACACTTCGATGGAACAAAAGTCGAGGATAAAGAGAAGCTGACTGTATCGGTTGTAAATAAGGAAGATAAAACAGCTGGTTTTGTCATCGATGAGGTATTGACTGAAAAAGAGATAGTGATTAAACCGATGCCTAAACACCTTCAAGGATTGGGTGGCTTCATGGGAGCTACCATATTGGGTGATGGAACTATAGCTATGATACTGGACAGTTTGCACTGGATAGATATCAGCGGATAGTTATCATCGCTTGACAAAAACCCTTCTTCTCAAATTATATGTTTCTACCTGACTTTTAGCGGGTTCCCTTAGATTTTCAGACATCCCGATCACAAGGAAACCGTCTTTATTAAGACTCTCCACTAATCTTTCCATAAGCTGGGTCTTTGCTTCATTGTTAAAATAGATCATCAGATTTCTACACAGGATCAGATCAAATCTATGACTAAAGTTTGTCTTAAAGATATCTTTTCTTTTAAAATTAACCAGTTCTTTCAGGGAATTTTTGACTTCGTACCCATCCTCTACCTTATTGAAATATTCTTTTTTTTCAGACATCGTTACGTTCTTCAAACTTTTATCAGGATATTCACCATTTCTAGCAAAAGAAAGAGCCTCATGATCAAGGTCTGTTGCGGTTATAGAACATTTTATGTCTGAAGATGGCTTATTCTTGAGGTAGGTCATGGCTAATGAATAAGGTTCCTCTCCAGTAGCGCAACCTGCAGACCAAAATTTTAATTTTTTTATTATTCCACCGCTCTTCTGTTCTATCAGTTTTGGTATGACTTCTTTCTCAAGGATCCCCCACACTTCTTCATCTCTTTTGAATCTCGTAACATTTACCGTCAATAACTTCCTTAGTTTTTCGACCTCTTCTTCAGAATTTTTGATGTAGCTATTATATTCACTGAATGTTGGTTTGCTTACTACTCTCATCCTCGCATGAAATCTTCTTCTAAGATGGCTTTTTGAATAATTTTGATAGTCTACACCAATCAAATTAGAGACTTCTTTCCGAAGTCTTTTAAAACCTAAAGAATCCACATCATCTTCTAAATCTTTTTTCATCATACCGACGTCTTTTCTTCTATCTTTTCATAATCAAGTTTTCCTTTGATTAACTGCTCTATATCCAATACCCGTATACTTTTATTGTCTTCCATTCGAATCAGCCATTTGATCTGCTTGTCTTTTAAGTTGGTTATCTTTTTAGGGTCTATTATGTTCTTCTCTTTTGGAGTCACCATATTCTCTAAATTATCGACAGGTAATGCAAATTTATTATCATCATGTTCAACGAGGAGAACTTCATTCCATTCAGTAGTGTTTCCTATCCCCATGCACTTCTTTAGATTGACAACAGGAATAACCTCTCCTCTGATATGAGCAGCACCAAGAACATATTCAGAAGAACCCGGGATGTTGAATAATTCGATGTCCTTGATGATTTCATCTGTCACATCTACAGGGATACCATAGTCTTCTCCATTCAATTTAAAAACAGTAAAAAGATTATCATCTTTACTTTCAAATTTTTCGATATCTTCGATATTTTCTTCCATATATATCAGCCTTTATTGCATCGAGCTCTCTAATTTCTGCTTACCGCTAGATGTTAAGTCTACAATCTTCTCCGTACCTATAACTTTTATTATTCCTTTGTCTTTGAGGTTGTCTAGATAATCTAAAATTTCATCATGATCCATCTCCATCAATTCTGCTATCTCACTTGAAGAATTGATACCTGTTTCGATGGCCATCATTATGTCTCTTTCTTCATCATTCAAAGCTGTCTCCTGGCCTTTCTGTTTGAGCAGCACTTCTTTAAAGAAGTCCCGGAGTATGGCTAATGAAACTTTAGGTGAAAACAAAAGGTCAGCTAATTCTTCATCATCTCTTTCATAAAATATCTTGATCGCCTCATAACCTTTTATCTTATCAGAATCGACCCTAAATATCCTTCTTTCTGAGATCTCATTGACTATTTCTTTATTCGTGTCCCATATCTTTATGGAGTTTCCAGTGAATTGGAAGATCCCTTTCTGCCAATCCTTATCAGTGTATATCCTTCCACCTGTTTGGTACGGAGATATGAAATAGATTACTATGTCCGATATAGTCGCGGTCAGGATCGTCTTTTTGAGGTAATCTTTATAGGGCGTTTTAATGACTGCAAAATGAACTCCTTCATCTGTCTGATAATTGAAATTTAATACATTTGATGAATCAGCCCTCGAATAATTGACTTTCCTATCTAGATAAAATATTTTGTGTAGAGGTATATAGCCCTGATTAGAATTGCTTTTATAAATAAGATAGTTCTTATTCGCGGCTATAGTGGTTTTTTCCCAGTCTTTATTCTTATAAAATCTTCCTTCCTTACCTGCTGGGATAATAGCTTCTTCGACACGATTGTATAAGAATTTCTTGCCCATCTATTTTTACCTCATGCCAGTCGATATTTATTTGTTTCATTACATGGATTAAACTGATATTTAAGACTCTCGCTTAAATTATATACATTATAAATAGTTCATCTGGTTATTTCATTCTTGATCTCATAAAGGTCTTCATCTAGTCTATTTATTATGTTATCTATTCTAGATTTCTCGTTTCGGAAGAAGGTCTCATCGATCTCTCCTCTACCGAACATCGTTGGTAACTTTCTTTTTTTATTAGATAGTATGTTTTTCTCCTCTTGAGTCTTCCTGTATTTAAACAACTTATGATTGAACTTATTCATCTCCATCCCAGCCTTGTTTAGGTCAGCATTATTTAGATGGTCTTCTACCTTACTGAGATCTGGCTTGACATTTTTGGAAAATAATTCCTTGAACTCTTCTTCAAGGTTTGCGATATCTTCTTTTATCTCCATTGTGGATTCATATATGCTTGGAGTGAATATATCATCGTTCAGACCTGTTTCGATCCGTATTTTTCTCCTGATCTTATCAACGTTGTTCTGTCTTTTTAAGTGATTTTTGTTAAGTTCTTTATACATGCTGTCGATCTTCTTAACGACTTCTTCGGGAGTAGTCCACATCTCTCCAGATTTGTACTGCATCACTATAGTTTTGGCAGGATCATTAATTTTCATAACATACTGTTCTTTCTGTTTTTTCAACTGCTTGATCTTCTGCAATCCTTGATTCAATCTCATCCTGTGTTTTTCTATGAAATTATTGAGTTCCTGGGCCAAAGTACCATAATAGTTTCTATTGTTCCTGACATTTACTAATTTCTGCGAAACTTTCTTAGTTTGTTTTATGTCTGATCTTATATTTTCTATACTATTATCTATGGAATCGTCTTTTTCTATCTCATAATATTTTTCGTAAATTGGCATCAATTTTTCTCTTAATCCTTCATCTATTTCGTCGATCTCTACATCGAGCCCTTTCACCCATTTTTCGAATTGTTTCCTTTTACGTTTTTTCTTTCTGAATTCATTCTGTATGCTTTTTATCTCTTTTTCCACATTTTTGATTATATTACTTCCTTTGCTCATATCACCGCTTTTTATAGCTCTTTTAGCTCTTTTAGTCCTCTTTGGGAAGTCCTTAACATCGATATCTCTTTGCTGGAATTTTGTTAGACTGTTCTCAATATTTTTTATTTTGCGGGAGATATTGTTATATTCTCTTTGTCTCCTTTCGATCTTTTTGGCCAATTTTCTAACTTTGATATCTAATTCATCTTTCATATCTGCAGACGGTGAATTCACCGATTCTGTCAATTCTTCGTATCTTTTTCTTAGATCTGGAGATGATATCTGTTTTTCTAGATTATCAAGCATCTGTTTTACGCTCGAGAATTTAGCTTCAAAAATATAGACATTTTTATCCCTCGAGCAGGCAGCTATCACGTTCTTATTCCCTAACTTACCGATCTTGATATCGTAAACTTCATCGTTAGGGGCGGTAGCTTCCCACGGTTCATCTGATCCTTCCTCCCACATGTATACGTTGCTGTCTCTACAGCCTATCCCTAATACATGTCTACCTGAAACTTTACCTATCTCAACGTTATTTATTTCTCCATCTGGATCTTCTTCCTTAAAGAACATGTTTCCTCTAGTATCCCAACCATACAGCGTATGCCCACTCGATCCACCGATAATGACGTCTTTACCTCCAAAACTACCTATAGCTACACTTCTCAACCAGCTGTCAGAATCCTCCACCTTCAATAAAAGTTTTCCTTTATTGTTCCATACATAAACATTTGATGAAATGCCTACTACCACTTCTGTATCGTTTAATTCACCTACTTCTAGATCGACCAAAGATCCACTTGATTCAGTACCTTTCCATAGAAGTTTACCGTTTTTATCCCAGACATAGACACTGTTGTCACCTGAAGTCGCAACTACCACGTCTTCACCTTTCAGTCTTCCTATCTTCACCTTACTGACCCATGAATCAGGTTCATTGGACTTCCATAAGATCTTTCCTTTCTTATTCCAGACAAATAGATTGGTAGACTTGAGGAACAGCCCTCCGCACCCTGCCACAACAACGTCTCTATTACCTAGTTTACCTATATCGACACTGCTTACCCATGCTTCTGTTTCTATACCCTGCCAGAGTATCTCGCCATTGCTATTCCAAACGTAAACATTATTTTCTTTAGAGCTGCCGAATGCTTTTCCTGAGCCAGCTGCCACAACATCTGTTTCACCTAATTTTCCGATCTTTATACAGCTGATCCCACTGGTTGGCTGTAATCCCCTCCACATTATCTGTCCGTTTTTATTCCAAACATAGACCTTCTTATCTCTTGATCCAACAGCAACAACATCTCTTCCTTTTAGTTTTCCTATATCTATACAATAAACTGCTTCATCTGGGTCCGTAGCAGTCCAGAGCGTCTTAACGACGGGTATTTTGATCAATATATCAATAAGATCAACTTGATTAGAGATCTCGTTGAGTACTTGTTGAGTCTTGTTCTTTATTTTACCTTCCTTAGATTCTAAAATGCTCAATAATTGAGGAACAACTTCCTCTGGATTTTCAATGCCCTTACTGACTAACTGTTTGTGGGCCTTTCTACCTTTCAGAAAGTGTCCTAACTGTTGGACTAGAGTATTTACTGAGGGCATTAATTTACTATCTATACATGAGTAAAAAGGTTTCTGTTTAAATTCTAAATATATAGAATTATTATGGGCATATACAAAAGAGGCAAAGATTTTATAATTAGATTCTAAATCCTTGTTACGATAGCATGACTAGAATTTTGATCTGTTACTATTCAAAATCAGGAACTACTGAGAAGATGGCAGAAAAGATAGCTGAGGGTGTAGAGAACAGCGATAGAGATGTTGTTTTGGATCTGATGAAAGTAGAAGATGCAGATGTCGATGATCTACCAAATTATGATGGAGTTATACTTGGTTCCCCCACCTATTATGGATTGCCAGCAGCACCTATAAAAGAGTATATAGATGAAAGCATAAAGCATCATGGCCGATTAGATGATATGGTCGGCGGAGTGTTTTCTTCCAGTGCTAATCCAGCAGGTGGTAATGAGACCACTCTGATAGCGCTGATAGAATCGTTGCTTATCCACGGTATGATAGTGAAAGGTATGCCGAAAGGTGACCATTATGGACCTGTGGTGATAGGGGATCCTGATGAAAGAGAGCTAAAACAATGCAAGTTCTACGGAGAATGGATGGCTGAATTTATCGATGAAATATCTGGAATCGATATAGGAGAATAGGAAAGGTTTATTCGATGCAGTTATATCTATTAAGATATGGAGAGATAGGAACAAAAAGTCCTACTGTTAGAAGTAACTTCGAAAGTATATTGGTCCAGAACATCGAAAGGATGTTCCTAAACCAACAGAAAGAGATATTTATAGATAAAAGAGGATATGGTAGAATATTTGGATACACTGAAAAGGAATATTCAACCCTTTTTTCCAGGGTCTTTGGTCTAGTTTCTTACAGTCCAGCCGAAGAGATATCTTCAGATTTGGAAGAGATCAAAGATGAATCCAAGGATTTTGCTGAAGGAAAAGAAGGGACCTTCTCTGTGAGAGCAAGAAGAACAGGAGATCAGGAGTATTCCAGCATGGATGTAGAGGAAGCGGTAGGATCGGTAATACTTGAAGAAAATCCAACTCTTGATGTTGATCTGGATGATCCTCAAAACACATTATATATTGAGATCAGGAACAATAAAGCCTATCTTTTCACCGAAAAATATGAAGGACCAGGTGGTCTTCCTCTAAGTTCTCAAGGGAAAGCAGCGGCTTTTGTAGAAGATAGGAATGGCTTTTTAGCTGCATGGTTGATGATGAAAAGAGGTGTGAGATGCTATATCTATTATACGGAAGAGAATGAGTGGGTAAATAGGTTAAAGAAATGGGATCCAAATTTGAAAAACTTCAAGATTAAAGGAAAAGATCATCTATTTTCTGATGACTTATCGGAAGAAGCCGATGCAATAATTTTGGGAGAGACCATGGAAGATATAACAGAGATAGAAACTGAAAAACTCATCTTCAGACCTTTAATAGGATTCTCTAAAAATATGATAAAAGATAAGATAAACAAAATTAGAGATTTGGAAGATCGATAAAGATTGATAAAAATTCAAAATTTTAAAATATGCTAAATAGATTACAACCTTTAAAATGGTAAAAAGATTATTGATCGCTGATGACGAAGAGATAATGAGACGCTTCTTAAAAGAAGTTCTTGGTATGAAATTTGATATCTGCGGAGAAGCAAAAAACGGGGAAGAGGCAGTTGAAAAAGTAAAAGATTTAGACCCGGATTTGGTTCTATTAGATATTCAGATGCCTAAGATGGATGGTTATGAGGCTTTCTCCCAGATAAAAAGGATGAACCCTGATCAGAATGTAATATTCTGCACGAGCGTCGATAAAGACCCCTCTGAAGAGATAGATGGTAATCATGAACCAGAAGACTATATAGTGAAACCATTTAAACGAGATAAGTTATTGAGAAAGATCAATAACATCTTATAGCCTTTAAAGGGTGATATCCTGAATAGGAAAATTTTAGTGGTCGATGATGATACGGGTCAAAGCCCGCATACCTCCGTCTTCAGGCAGAGGTTAGGGCGTGTTGTTCTACTTTCACTCACCCCCCCTGTCAAACCTTATATGCGATTGGACCATTATACTAACCACAGTAAGCGGAACGGAGTACAAGCGGATACTGGCGATGTTCTTAGGAGGAACACACCGCAGTATCAGATGCTATCTTCGTTTACGTCGTGCCAGAATCCCGTTCGAGAGACGGTAAAAACAACGACATCGGATGACTTGAACGAGAATGGGGCGGAGTCTGTTGAAAGGCAGGCAAGGAAAAAGAAACCTTCGTTCGAAGGCGATGCTGTCCGACTTGACCCCGCCACAGCCCTATGGGATGAAAAACGACGGTTCCTCCAGCGTGTCGCTGGTTGTTTCTCAGTACGGGCTGAAACCTTAAAAATACCACCACTGGATGTTCCAGCAAGGATTCCTCCGTCTTCAGGCGGAGGAGGAGGCCAAGAGGACATCAGGAGTTATATCGAAGGTGTTTTATCTGATAGTCATGATATAATAGGAAAGGCAGCAGATGGGAAGGAAGCTTTAGCTATGTACAAAGATTTAGAACCTGACCTGGTTTTGTTAGATGTAATCCTACCTGATATGGATGGATTCGAAGTATTTTCTGATTTGAAGAAAATAGATCCGAACAAAAAGATAATATTCTATTCGGTGGTAGACCCGATCAAGGAAGAACAAGAGAATTACAAAGAGTTAGCGGATGGTTATATACTCAAACCAGCTAGAAAACAGAAACTACTCAAAAAGGTAGAGAAAGTGTTAGAAGAGTAAAAATTGAAGGTGCTAAAAAGATGGATTATGGCCTGATGATCTACTTGATGTTGTTACTGTTATCTGCTATCGTACCTTTATTTCTAATGATAAGACTGCTCTATGAGGAAAAAGATAGAGAGCAGTACATATTTTCAATCATGATGGTCTGTATATCTATTTGGTCCCTCTTTTATCTACTAGAAATATTTGTTGATGATCACCTTTGGATGACTGTATTCACCCGATTGAGGTTTATAGGAGTGGCTTTTCTACCTGTATTTTGGTTAGGTTTTTCTTTGTATTATACTGGAAGAGAGACATGGTTGAAGGGAAAAAGGATATTGATCCTATCTGTGGTTCCCATCTGTACGCAGGTTATAATTTGGTTAAATGATCACCTACATCTTTTTTGGAGTTCGACTGAGCTTATATCTGTAGGTAGATTCGAGATCATATTTGGTACTACAGGCCCTTGGTTTTGGATACACACCATCTATTCGTATGGTCTGGTCTTTGTAGGTATTGTTTTGATCCTCAATTTTCTACTAAAAATAGGTGATATCTACATCAAGGAAGCTTTGATCCTATTGATAGGTGTTGCAACACCAACATTTGGGAATAGTATATATATCTTAGAGTTAGGATTGGTACCAAAAGCTTATGATATCACTCCTATCACTTTCTTAGTAACGGGTATAATTTTCACCTGGGCTGTCATCAAATTAGAATTCTTGAAAATAAAACCAGTAGCTAGAGATACTATTTTCAGGAATATAGATGACTATATTTTTATCATCGATAACGATGACAAGATAGTCGATTGTAATGAAAGCGCTCTTTCGCTATTAAATAGAGATCATCATGGTTCTGAAGTAGATATAATTGGTAGCAGGATTGATGAGGTACTGGATAAGGAACAGCTCGGAGAGGTGAAAAAATCAGATAAATCGTCTTTGAGTGAGATGGAACTGCAGTTGGACGGGGAAAGAAGATTTTTTGATGTCAAAATATCACCTATATTCAACCAGAGAGACGAAGAGATCGGTAGAGTTTTGATTTTGAGGGATATAACATTAAGGAAAAAGGCAGAAAAGGAGGCTGAATTCCTACACTCGATGTTAAGACACGATTTGGGCAACAAACTTCAGGTGACGATGGGATTTTTAGAACTAGTGCAGGATACGGATCTGGAACATTCTCAGAAAAAATATATTGATACATCTCTAGAAAGTATCGAAGAAGGTATAGAATTGATCAAGGACGTAAGGATGTTGAATAAACTTGATATCGAAGGGGAAAAAACAGATGTTGAAATATCTAACATAATCTCTAAAGCTGTGGACAAGTACAGCAAAGTCGGTGAAGATAAGGGAATAGAGATCATAAATAGAGTAAATAAAGAATTGGATGTAACCTCAAACCACGTAATTAAAGAAGCCATCACAAATCTTATCGAAAATTCAATACTGCATTCAGGTGGTTCAAAGATAATCATAGATCATTACGAGGAAAGTGATAAAGAAGGGGATTTTGTTAACATAGTGATAGAAGATGATGGAAAAGGCATCCCTGATAAAAGAAAGCATGAAGTAGTAGAAAGGGGATTCAAAGGAGATGAATCTAAAGGATCTGGATTGGGGATGTTTATCGCTGATAAGATTGTAAATAATTACGGGAGAGGATTGTACATTGAAGACTCTGATATGGGTGGAGTAAAGTTCGTAGTAAAATTAAGGAAGTCCGATCAAAAAAGTTGAAATCGATTACTGTTCTATCTGATCTTGATAGACATATTTTCTTTTCCGCCTTTTCTATACTCATCTATCAACTGTGTAACTTTTGAGAAATCGGTTATATCTTTCTCTGATAACGTTTGCAATACATCAGCTCTATCTTGCATTATATCGTATATCTTCCTGGTATCATCATATCCCTGGATCTTAGCGATCTTCTCTTCCAATATGAAGCTGTTGTACATACCTTCAAAGTTAAGCTCATCTTTCTGTGGGTCTCTTTTGAAGGTGATCCTCATCATCACTCCGCCTTGATCTTCAGAATAACCGACGAGTTCACCGACCTCAGTAACTCTTCTTAATATAGCACCTTCAGTCCTGATATTTCTTTGAATGACTGCTACATTCAAGTTGTCTATGAAAGTTATAGGTATTTCAATGGGTTCACCTGTCAACCTCTGGATCATCCTATGTATAGATGAAGAGTGGAACGTAGAAGCTACTGGGTGACCGGTTTGCATAGCCTGGAAAGCCACTCTACCTTCTTCACCTCTGATCTCTGAAGGGATGATATAATCTGGTCTTGACCTCAAAGCAGCTTTAAGAAGATCGAACATACCTACCTGGTCCTCTTTCGGGCCTTCTTCTCTAACTATCAACTGCTGCCAGTTCTCGTGAGGTGGATCTACCTCAGGGGTATCTTCGACGCTGTAAATCTTACTGTCCAGTTGTATGAACGGCAAAGCAGCGTTCAATGTTGTTGTTTTACCACAGGCTGATTCACCACAGATGAACAGTGACATACCGTTCTCCAGGCACAACCACAGATATGCAGCAAGCTCTGGAGTAAGTGTACTCCAATCGATAAGCTGAGTGATAGAGATAGGGTCATCTGGGAATTTTCTTATCGTGAAGGACCTTCCTTTGGTGGAAACATCTTCTGGATAGACCACGTTTATTCTTGAACCATCTGGTAGTGCTGAGTCAACAATTGGGTGTGATTCACCAACAGGACTCCCCATCCTTTGACTTATTTTCTTTAGATAATCTTCAAGTTCCTGCTCACTATCAAAGCTGATGTTGGTGTTCATCATACCAAAGGTTTTGTGTATCAAAGAGATAGGTTTAGTACCCACGCAGTATATATCTTCTAGATATTCATCATTAAGAACTGGATCTAGAACACCATAATCTACCAGGTCTCTTATAACGTAATATTGTAAAGTAGGGATATCTTCTTTACTCACATCTATAGAATCTCCAGATAGTCTAGAGAAAAATCCACCCTTCTTACCGACAATTTTTTTAAATATGTCTTTTATCATATCCCTTAGCTCTTCACGATAATTGATCTCTTCTCCATAGTCAGCTTCCTGATAGATCTTCCTTTTAACTTTCTTTAATTTTTCTTTTAACTCAGCGTCAAGCTGAGGTTCAACTACATTGTAACGTTTGTTACCCTCAGAATCTCTAAAAGCATGTACGTATACCTGATCACTCAAAGGATAGATAATATTGAAGTCTTTATCGAACCGTTCCCAACCAGGTACTTCCTCCATATATCTTGGGTTACCGACGATCCTCTGGTTCCTACGGATGTAAACACCAAGGTGACGATTCTTCTTTATTTCCCTCTTTACTCTATTTCTCATAATCATCACCTCCTTTCAAGCAGTTATAACACCCTGCATCACGGTTTTTCCTATCAATGATGTAACCACACCTATCCATAGCATCGGAACGATATGATAGAAAGTATTTAGTTTATGGCTTCCAGCAGAAAATATGAGGGTTAGCGAAGCGAACACAGCATGTACGATTATAGCTACCAATATGAAAAGATCGATCATACCTGTACTGTACCCCACAGTATGTAAGATTCCAGAGAATTTAGAGGTTTCTACCATCATACCTAATGAATCATCCATCATAGCTGCTATATTTAAAGTTAGAGTTAAAGTGAGCGCTGCACCGAGTTCAAGCCCATAAAGGACTCCTACCATACTGGAAGATTTTTGATATCTATCTTTTCTCAGCGATAATAGTGTTACGAATGTATCTGATATGATATCACTAACGTTCCTGGTCTCAGCACCAAGGTCCATGGCACCGGTATACATATCTGTAAAATTAGCTATGAGATTGCTCCCTGTTCCAGAGGCAAAGTATGTCCAGGCCTTTTCTTCATCGATCCTGGTTAATAGTCTTTTATATAACTGATTAACATGATCCGTTAGAGGACCAAAATCATATCGTCTCAATTTAGAAAGAGCTGTCTCAACACTACCACCACCGACTGCGGTACTGCTTGCGATGGCTCTCATGAATGCATCGTAGTTGTTATCACATCTCTTCAAGTTTCTTTCATTCAGGAAAGTTATTATCCCTGGGATGATGAAAGGTGAAAATGATATCGTCAGGACAAAATATATGTCCAAGGATATGAAAAAGAACAATACAATAAATAATAAAGCAGAAACTGCGACCGTGATAGGTAATACCTTTTTCATCATGTCGTGCATCTTATTTTTGATGTCTAAATTGTGCCAGATCTTATCATTTGGCAGCATGGTTTTGACTGCGACCAGCATGATGATCTCCATCATGATAAATACTACTAGACCTCCTGCCAACAATATTATCGGAGATCCACCCTGAAATATAGGTAAGATCGATAGGAAGACTATCAGGAATAGAGTAGAGGTCATCAATGCGATAAAAACTTCCTTCAACAACTCAAGTGTCTCTAAGGCAGCGTTGTATTCAGTTTCATAATCCTTCAAAACAACAGAATGTTCTTTTTCTAAGAATAAGTTAAGATCTTCACCAGCCTCCTGTGAGTGAGCTAGTCTTGTTAAGAAGTCAGACAATTTTTCTGAAGGTGTGTCTTCAGCCACATCTCTTGCAGCTTCAGGTAATGGGATATCCCAATATTTCATACGGTTGTATATCTTCATTATTTCATCGGTTAATGCACCATATTCTTCTACCGATGCAAGCTTTTCTAACATATCAGTTTGCGGGACTGTAGAACTAGAGATTGACCAAAAGTATGTGATAAATAAATGCATATTTGCATCTATTTCCTCTTCCTTTAATTTCCTAGAGATGATTGGGAATACAAGAACGACTATCACGATCACGATAGGTATGACTATAGTAGATATGATCGAAAGAAGTCCTTTCAGTAAGATATCTGGAAATATCAGTTCTGGGAAGAAGAACATTATGATAAATATGATGATAGAAGGGACTATACCTCCAAGGACGTAATCCCTTAAAGACATGTCCATCTTTTTATAATGCTCTATTATCTCCATTTTATCTTGACCTCTAGTCTCTTACTCTGATATTTGGTGGTAAACCTTCCATACCATTCTTCTGATACCTTTGTATCACGTTGATAACTTCATTATACCCTAATATATCGTGACGGATCATATTCTTTATTACATCTGCTCTCCTGTCTAATTCCTTATATATATCTCTCTTATCTTCGAAGCCCATATCTGGTGCTATTCTTTTTTCTAAAACTTCGCTGTTGAATCTACCGCTGAAATCGAATTGATCTTTAACTGGATCCCAGCTGAATATCTGTCTAACCTCTACCTGCTCTTCTTCACGCATGTATCCGGTTATCTCTGTCAAGCTCAGCATCCTTCTCAGGAATTCTCCTCCCACGTAGACTGCCTGTTGTATCACTACTACATCCAGGTTCGGGAAAAAGTGGAGTGGAACATTGATCGGATCACCACTCATCCTTTGTACTAGTTTATGTACTGACGCTGCGTGGAATGTGGACATAACAGGAATGCCGGTCTGCATAGCCTGGAATGCTATGTTACCCTCTTCACCTCTTATCTCACCGACCAGTAGTGCATCAGGTCGTGAACGCATGGCTGCTTTGATCAGATCGAAATATTCGACCGAAGTAGCCTCATCTTCTGTATCCTTTACGATCATCTGCTGCCAGGTGTCATGTGGTGGTAGTACCTCAGCGGTATCTTCCACACTATAGATTTTAGAATCGTATGGTATGAACGGCAGCATAGAATTGAGTGTAGTCGTTTTACCTGAAGCTGTTTCACCAGAAACGAAGACGGACATACCGTGCTGCATACACAACCATAGATAGGCTCCCATCTTTGGACTGAACGTATTCCATTTGATGATCTGAGGCATTGTAAGAGGTGTTTCTGAGAACTTTCTGATCGTGAAACTGGGCCCTTTGATGGATACATCTTCGGGATAGATGATATTCAACCTGGACCCATCGGGCATGGCTGTATCAAATATCGCATCAGAAGCATTTACCGAGGTATTTACTCTACTGCCTAGATTGATAAGATATTCGTTCAATTGCTGCATCGTGTCGAACTTTAAGTTTGTTCTCATCGAATCGAATACTTTGTGTACAAGCTTAACCGGTTCTAGTCCCACTACATAGATATCTTCTATGTATGGGTCTCTCATCAAAGGTTCTATAGGACCTAATTCTGCCAGATCTCTAATCAATCTATAACGAACTCGTTTGACTCTATCTTTTGGGATATTCCTACTGAACAAGAATCCACTGGTCTCTTTTTCTACATATTCGTCTACCAGATCTTCTATCATGTCAGCTAGCGAATCTTCGTCTTCAGCGGCTTCCTGAAATGCAGATTTTGAAAATATGTATTCTTCTATTTCATCGTAAAGATCCTTACTCTCCGAATCAAGAGGTGGTTCGATGGCGTTGTACTGATATCCTCTAGATTCAGTACCGTAAACATGTATGAACAATGGATCACCGATAGGGTAGATTATGTTTATTTGATCCTTGTCCTTCAGATCTCTATCTACTCTGTTCTTCAACACGGGTTTATTTATCCCTCTAGCATGGATCGCTTCTATGTATTCGTCAAGGTGAGAGTTTCTTTTTCTCACTTGTGCTAGGGAAGCCTCGTGCTGTATGCTCGACATTATTTATCCCACCGATGTGATCTCTAATACGAAACCTATTCCAGGTTCTACTCTAAAAGCTATCGTCTGTGAAACACTCCCACCAGCTTTCGCAAATCTTTTGATATCTATCTCCTGTGAAACCTTACCCCCTTGCTGGTTTAATCCTAATTCGAATAAAACGTGAGCTGCTGAATAAAATGCTTGGAATAATTTAGAACTGGTTGGACCAGATTCTATAGTTAGTATGATAGTTTTACTCTGAGCTAATAATCTTTGGAAGAAACCTTCTAATTCGACTAAAGAATTTTCTGGATCCTCATCTTTACTCACAAGAGCTGAAAACGTATCTAATATGATAACATCTGATTCAAATATCCTCTTTCCAGTCATCAATTGTTCAACATAATTTTTCTGCTGATTAGCCTGAGATATCATACCGTATATTGGTATGAACAATAAGTTTCTATCCAGTAGATATGAAGTTATATTATAACCTAGAGAAGCCATCTGTTCGATGTAACCTTTTACAGTCAATTCTGAAGATATCACAGAGACGTCGTAATCGTTTTCAAGAAAACCGTAGCTTAATCTCTGTGTGAGGACCGATTTTCCAGTACCATACCTACCTTCGATTATGGCAAGCGAAGCTGAAGGAAAACCTCCTCCGAGCATCTCGTGGAGATCGTCTCTTTCTATTTCTATATCTCTGATCTCTACCATTTATTTATACACCTCACATAGAGAATTCAAACGTATCTTGGACATCATTACCAACTATGACTTTTATCCAATGGTCTCCAGCTGGAAGTTTCTTATTCACTTCAATCTTCAGGACTTCGTTTTGGTCCCAGACAGGTCCACCGTCTATCACCGTTTTAGTCACAGAATCCTGCAGTGTACCGTTCACTAGGATATTCACGTCCGTTTTGTTGAGTTTCGTCGAACCTGTGTTCTTTACGTAGATGACCAGAGGATCGTTCGGTACGTTGTTCGGGTCATTTATTATATCTATATGTGTTTTTAATCTTTTACTGATCGAGTTCTCTTTCTCAACGATCCCATCACTGATCGAATCTGTAGTAGCTATGAATACTCCTGCTAGAGTAGACGCTACAAGCATGGATGCGAGAAAGAAGACCAGATGCGTGCTTGATATTGAAAATCCCATTTTTTTACCTCCTATGTTGTTTTATAATCAGCGATAGCATTTTCCAGTACCACCTTTATTTTAGTTCCTATATTTAATCTGTAAACTCCGTTCAAACCATTTGAAACGTACAGTCTTCCAGCTACATCTATTCCTTTGAGATTGCTGCCCATCTGTTCTTCGATTGTAGTCACAAAATCACCATTAGTATGGTAGACATCTATATGGTCGTTGGAATCTATAACGTAAACGTATTGGGAAGCAAAGTTCTGGTCGCTTACTGTGATGTTTGTTGGGTTGGACAATTCACTATCAGATATTAGATTGGTGTGAGATGATCCATCTAATCGGTATCTATCTATGCTGTTGGATGTGCTGTTCACTACGTAGATATAATCCGTAACGTATAGGTCTATAGCACCCTGTAGACCGGTTACAACTGTTTCAATGAAAGTACCATCGAGATCCCATTTATCAACGTGAGTGTTGTTATCGAGTACGTATAAGTGATCATCTGTGTTTTCATCTGTTACGGAGATCGCTTTTGGATTACTGTTTTCACTACTACTTTCAGGGATCAGGTTTTCACCATTGTTTCCTTCTCTGTCATATCTATCTATATTGGTGTAATTGTCCAGTACGTATAGATTTCTATAAGTTGATGTTAGGTCTACTGCCTCATCTATTATTCCATCCGATAATTCCTTTTTGTAGGTCTCGTGGTAATCATATATCACTACATTGCCATCGTCGACGATATAGGTATAGTTCGAGTTGGTTGAGATAGATCCAGGATTTGAAATACCGGTACGTAATTCAGCATCAACTCTTCCACTTATCGATTGATAGAATTCTAGGTCAGCATCGTTGATGGAGATCTTGATGTTCTCTTGGGGTGGCCAGTGATATCCATCTTTGTTCACTACCTCGACGTTTATCTTGCTTTTAGAAACCATCTCTCCATTTTTCAATAAGTCAATCTTTGAAGCATTTAATACTGTTGCACCTGTATTCCTTACCGTGATAGTCAACTTATTGTTGGTTCTGTTGTACAGTATATCTTGAATAGTAAATGTAGTCTGGCCCTTTCTTACCCAATCATCTACATTGCTTTCTGCACTATCTTCTATGTCTTCCAAGCTGCTGAAAACGACACCTGACATGATAGAAGCTGCAACGATGAGTGCAACAAACACTATCCCACCTGCTCCAGCTACTGAGAAACCCATTGTTCTTCCACCACCTCTTCGTTTTTAACAGGATGTATCAGATTTCCAACTTTTATGTCGTCGCCTTTGAAGAACAAGTGTTCACCGTACTCTATCTCTTCTTCGACCGTAACTCCTTGATGTAGTTCTACGTCGCCTTCGGTCTTTATCCTGTTCACTTTTACCTCTTTGCCTAAAGTGACATCTTTTTCAGCATCGATCTCTTCTATATCGGATCCTTCTGATACATCGATTCCTTTTCCTTGAACGGTTCCATTTATCGTGCAATCTTCACCGACTATAACGTCTCCGTTGATGGAAGTAACATCTCCATCGACCGTTGATCTGTTTTTCAAGATTATATCATCGTCTGATTCTAAAGATCCTTTTACATGGAAACCTTCTTTGATCTTCATCTTTTCGTCTTCAGTTTCAGGTTCAGTTTCTTTCTCTTTCTCTCTTTTTACAGTGTTGAGTATATCTCCGACTGTAGGTGTTTCACTTTCGGTTTCTTCTTCAGATGTTTTTTCTTCGGTTACTTCTTCTTCGATTTCTGGAGTGTAGCTTTCGATATCTTCTTCCTTCTCAATCGTTTTTTCCTCAGTCTCCTCTATGATATCTTCTTTTTCAGTGGATTCTTCAGTGTCGATCTCTTCTTCAGCCTTCAATTCTCTTTTAACTTCATCTATTATCTTTTCTATGTATTCTTCTGGTATCTCTTCTTCCTCTTCTTCGGTCTTTATCCTGTCCTCTACAAGATCAATGATCTTTCTCATCTTTTCATCGGTCACTTCTTCGGTCTTTTCTTCTTCAGTTGATTCTTCTTCTGTAGTTGTTTCCTGTTTCTCCTTCACGATCGATCTTATCTTTTCTTCCCTAGCTTTTGTTTCTTCAGGTATCTCTTCTGATGGTTTTTTAGTCCTATCTACTTCAGCACCTTTACTTTTTTCTTCGTCCAATCTATTTCTCAGGGTAGTTATTTCATCTCTTAACGAATTGATGGCCTCCATAACCACGTCGGAAGTACCTTCTTTTTGTGGTTCTGGTATGTTTTGTTGATTTAGTTTATTCACTTTCTCTTCCAATTCTCTTTCTTCATCTTCAAGGTAATTTACCATGTTCTGCATATCATCAACAAGATCTTCTGTTTCTCCTTTAGAAATTTCTGTATCTTTTTCTTGTACCTTTGTCTTTTCTAGGAGAGAGATGATTTCTGGATTTAATTCATTTTTTAGTAGGTTGTAATACTTATCTTCTAACGATGAAGGACTTGCTGCAAAGATAAGTTTCGTGTTTCCAGTAGTTATCTGATCCTGTATCGACTGTAAGAATTGTGTTATAGTAGATACTGGGTTGTTTGAGAACAGGTATCCTAATCCATCGATGAATAGGGTGTCTCCTTCATCTGAGATGAATCCTTCTATAGTCAGACTGAGAACGTCCAGTTGTTGAGGGCCAACTGCTATACTTTCATTTGATGTAGAAAGCCACACAAAGTCTGTATCGCCGATTTTGTATTCTTCCTGTATCTTTTCAGGATGTTTTCTGGTTATACAAAGAGTTTTGTTGTCAGTGTTTACCAATTTACTGAAAACATCATAAGCGAAATCTAATGTATCATCTTCAAGTATGTAAGTTGATCCATCTTCTAGTTGCTTTTTGATTGATATCAAATTTTCATCGGTATATTTTCCGCCTAATTTTTCTTCACTTTCCTTGGTTTCTGTCTTTGATGTCTGTTGTGGCATATATTTTGATGGTTTTATGGCTTGAGATTCAGTTTGTGTTTCTCCAGGTGATGGGGGGCTAGGTGATTGATCTACTTCACCAGGTGAAGGTGGTTGTGGAGTCGAAGTATCTGCAGATGGACTAGGTGTGGTTTGAGGTTCTGGTGGAGCCTGTTGTGAGGTTTGATCAGTTTGTGATGTGGGTGTACTTTCTTGGGGTTGTTGAGGAGCTTCGGGAGCTTGTTGTGTTGATTCTGGTGGGCTTTGTTGCGGGGATTGTTGT
>CAYSTL010000005.1:0-2418 GCA_964433785.1 uncultured Thermoplasmata archaeon | reverse complement strand
TTGTTGTTGAGGACTTTGCTGTTGAGGTGGTTCAGGAGCCTGTTGTGGAGCTTCAGGTGGACTTTGTTGAGTTTGTTGAGGCGCCTGTTGTTGTTGAGGGCTTTGCTGTTGAGGTGGTTCAGGAGCTTGTTGTTGGTTCTGTTGAGGAGCTTGTTGAGGACTCTGCTGATCAGGACCAGGCAGCTCATCAAAAGATGGCATGGCTTCCTGTTGTTGGTTTTGTTGAGGAGCTTGTTGTGGAGATTCACCACCTCCACCGCCCTGCATGCTTACACCAAGATCGACTTCTGTTTTGTCTGTTGATCCTCCACCTCCTTGTTCAGAAGGTCCTGAACTTTCTAAAAATGGATTGAATTCAGCTGTTACCATCTCATAAACATCTAGAAGTTGACTGATATCTTCTTCAATACTTTTGACTCTTTCATCCATATTATCTACGGTTTCATCAAGGGTTTCCATCTCTGTCTTCACCTCACGTATCTCTTCTTCATTCTTACTGATGTCGTCTCTCATGTCGGGGGCCATACCCATACCGCCCCCTCCACCACCGCCGTTAGCACCTGCTTCTGGACCGATACCTCCACCTGAATCCATGTCATCGATGCCTCCTCCGCCCATCATGTCGTCATCTGCTTCATCGAGGAGATCATCGATGTCGTCTTCATCAGGTTCTTCTTCATCGGCCTCTTTTTCGTCGCCACCTAGTATCTTACCAAAGTCCACCATTCTTGCCACCTGACTCCTAATTACATATTTTTCTTTTTTTCATATTTAAACCATCTGGTCATTTACTCATTTTAGACTCACATACCTTGAAGTATACACTGGGGGAGTATTCACGGATATCTGTGTTGAGTGACCATGTTTAGGTATCAATTTCATGTTAACCTGTGAACTAGTACCTAGTTCCATGTCGACTGCTTCCTGATCTAAACTTATTATGATCTTTACTAAAGTTCCCTGACTCATCACGTTCTCTGATGACATATCTCCTTCTGGATCTCTGAGAGTTTCTGTGACGAATGTGTTCTCATCTGCATCAATCGCTTCCGAGCCTGTATCGTTGTGTGTTAGTTCGGCTGTTGTATTACCGTTCTCCATCGTAACAAGTAGGTTGTCTAGATCGATAGGTCTACTACCTGCCTGTAAACCCACTGTCACCTCTACTACTTCAATATCAGAAGATGTAGGATTACCTGAGTTACCATTTTCTTTCCTATCACCTGTAACGGATATAGTTTTCAGACCAGAACTTACTTCCCATAATGCTTCCTGTCCTGTTTGTTCAGACTGTTGCTGTAATTTTGTAACAGTATCTATCAGTACTCCTGCTACTATCGCTGATATAAGTATTGTAGCGATAAGGAGCATCAGAGAGCTAACACCTGTAGCTGCTTTGAAATCTGATGATAGAGAACGATAATCAAAACTGATACTACTAGTTGAGGAATCTTCTTTTGATAAGTCGCGCTCTCTAATGCTCTCTATCATTATTGAAAAACAAGGTTAGTTATCATATTATATTTAATGTTCTGATTATCTCAAAAGATAATTGTCCCTGGAGGGTTAAATGGAAGGGTGGATATGTAGTGATCGATAGAGGAAGTGTAGATGTTACGTATCTCTAGTGATCTACTGCTCCTCTATTGTTATACATTTACTAACATATATACGCGCGTATAATGTATGATATAGATAACAATACAACCCACATAATAAACTTTACTGGGTTTATTATCAAATTTGATTATTAAATTGTTATCTTATCCGATAATTGTTTCCGAATATATATAGTGAATAATAGACTTGATTACAATTGAGTATCCGAAAGGAGGATGCCCATGAAACGCATAAATAGGAAAAAAGACGAAGAAGGTGCGATGGGCGTTGGCACGCTTATCGTATTTATCGCAATGGTTCTTGTAGCCGCAGTAGCGGCCAGTGTACTTATCGACACAGCGAACAAGTTACAACAGCAAGCCCAGAAGACTGGTGATCAAGCTATACAAGAAGTATCTACAGCCTTTACAGTGAAAGATGTATTTGCATGGAACGGTGCAGGAGACGCAAATGTCCCAAATAAAATAGGTAATATAACCCTGAAAGTTGGACTAGCGGCAGGAGCACCAGCACAAGATCTTAATCAAACGGTGATCCAGATATCTAATTATACAGAGGAAGAAAACCTGATAGCTGCAGGTAGTTCATTTAGCGGTACAGGGACGGATTCTGAAGCAAGTAGTGTTCACTATGCTTGGGATCATATAATTGAACAAGAAGGAACAGAAGACCAATATTTAGAACAAGGAGATATTTACAATATAACATTGAATCTTTCAGCAGCCTTAGGTGGACAAGTAGGTACACAGGAAGAGATAAACATTGATATCATGCCAAAACACGGAACACCAACATACG
>CAYSTL010000004.1:5602-33010 GCA_964433785.1 uncultured Thermoplasmata archaeon | reverse complement strand
CTCGAATGCAGTTAGGGACGTAAACGATATTCTAGTACATACAAAAAGTTTTCGTCAGACGCTCCCTGAAGTGCTGTCCTACTCCTTTTATATAATCCCTGTATGACGCTTTATATAGGTTTATATATCAATAAATAGAGAAGGTTATATTATTATTTATCGTATTAAAGTTTAGGCGTTTTCAAAATGTTCCGCAATTCAAAAAATAAAGAAATCAATTAAAATCATTAGTTGATTTCATCTGCACTCAATTCGAACCTATCGACTTCTTTAGGAGGATATTTCCCCTCCTCTATCATATTTTCTATTTTGTCGATAGTTTCTTTAACTTTTTGATTTAGAGTATCATCTAGATCCGCTTCTTCAAATTCCATTTCATCTAGGATATGATAAGTCCCATCAGTTTCTACCCAAAAATCTATAAAAAGATCTTTTGCTTTATATCCTCCTTTAAATCTCTCTGGTGGTGTTCTGATATCTGAATAATAGCCCACTAGTCTCTTTTCTCTGTCAAAGATTTTAACAACATTAAACCATCTATCTAACAGGTCAAAAAGGACACCATGATACCCATCTTTGATTAGTGTTTTATCTCCGATAGGGGAAAAAGGTTTTGAGAGGCGGAAAACAAATGATGATACTATCATCTTATCATCATCCGCCAATAATCTCTGTTCCCATTCTCTTGTATCTTTGCCAGGTCTATGATATCTTACTGTTACCATCTATCCTTCCACAGGTCCAACTGGGAATATAGTTTTTTCGTAATATTCATTGGTTACTTCTGCTAGAGCCGTATAAACAGCACTGAAACCACATAGTATTCCTTCATATCCTGCAATAGTTGCTACTGTTGAATTATATTCACCGATGGCTAGTAGGAAGAATAATATTGTCAATGTTCCGAATACAACTTGTAAAGCTCTGTTTAATTTTAAGGTTGATAGGAACATCCATCCTGTGAAAAGACCCCACATAGCTAGATAAGAGGCCAATGCTGCTTTACCAGGGAATGCTATACCCGGTGTAATCTCAGGTATCATCACAAGTGCAACGAAACTGAACCAGAAAAGGCCGTAGGAGCTGAATGCTACTCCAGGGAATGTATTTCCCTGTTTCATTTCCCACCAGCCTGCAATTATTTGTGCAATTCCACCATAAAATATACCCATCGCTAGTATCATGCTAGATAGCTCTATATATCCTGCATTGTGTATGTTCAAGAGCACCGTAGTCATACCAAAACCCATCAAACCCAGTGGGGCGGGATTGGCAAGCTTTTCTACATCTGCCATAAAATCACAGATTATGTAATTAATTATAACTATATAGTATTTACTGAACTCATATATAAAAGAAATAATCTTTAAGATAGAAAATAATTAAAATACAAAAAAATAATTATAGTTTATTATATAAAAAACAAAGAAAGGTTATTATGAATCTTTAGCTTTCTTTTTAGCTCTTTTCCTTCTCTTTTTTGCAGTGAATCCAGTCGCTCTCTCCAAGAAGTCATTCCATTTATTGATCGTTTCCATAGCCACTTTATCATCCGCATCATCGTCCATCTTTAGATCGACCCAAAGACCTGTTCGACCTTCTGTCCAGACCTCTAAGTGTTCAATAGCGCCTTCGTCCTCTGTAATCAACTTTTCGTCTTCTTGGTTAACGGATCCAAATATTTCTTTCATCAGTTCCTCGAGCTGATCGCCTTCTATGTTCTTGAAGTGACCTCTTTTCACGTCGTATCGATTCTTACCCATGTTACCATAACTCTGTAAGCATAAATCATATAAGATTTTTTGGTAAAAAATCTTCGCTCATCCTGAATCCTTTTATATCTCCACTTTTATGACTCCATCATGAAAAGAATCCATGCCCAAGAAGCTGTCGAACTAGAAGAAGGTACAAAATGTAAGTTAGCTGGATGGCTGCAGGAAACGAAAAACCTCGGAGGTATAGCGTTTTTAAAGGTCAGGGATAAAACCGGTGTTTTTCAAGTTGTAGTAGTTAAAGATGAGGTCGGTGATGAGTACGATGAGATCGTCGATATACCAAGAGAAAGTGTTGTTGAGATCGAAGGTGAGATCCAAGAAACTGAGCAAACTGAACTTGGATATGAAATAATCCCTACTTCGATCATCGTAGAAAACGAAGCTGATAAACCTTTACCTCTTGGTGTTGTAGATAAAGTCGATGCCGATATGAAGACCCGTTTCGATAACAGGTTTTTAGACCTGAGAAAAGAAGAAAAAAAAGCGGTATTTGAATTAAGAAATCTACTAATAAATGGGCTGAGAGATTTCTTTTCTAAAGAAAATTTTATCGAAGTGAGCACACCAAAAATTGTTGCGGCTGGTGCTGAAGGTGGTGCTACTCTATTTGAAGTTGATTATTACGATCAGAAAGCATATCTTGCTCAGAGTGCTCAGTTGTACAAACAGATGTTGATGGCTTCAGGTTTTGAAAGGGTATACGAGATAGGCCCTGCTTATAGGGCAGAAGATTTCGATACTATAAGACATGTTTCTGAATTTATCTCATTGGATTTTGAGATGTCATTCATCGAGAGTTCTGATGACATAATGGATATGACCAGTTACATGATAAGTCACGCTCTAGAACATGTGAAGGAAAATGGTAAGGAAATGCTTGACTTGCTCGGAGTAGATATCAATGTTCCTGAACATCCATTCAAAAAGATTCCTCACAGCGAATGCATCAAGATCTTGGAAGACATGGGAAAAGAATGGGAAGGAGAACCAGAGATCGATACAGAGAGCGAAAAGATGCTTGGAGAATATGTGAAAGAGAAACACGGGGTAGATTTCTTCTTTATCACAGAATTCCCAACTAGGGTGAAACAAGGAACTTTTTACGCCATGCGCAAGGATTATGATCCTTCCTTAACAACTTATTTTGATTTAGAATACAAAGGACAAGAGTTAGTATCTGGTGGGCAGAGGGAACACAGATACGATGTTCTCACAGAACAGATGGAAGAGATCGGATTGGATGAAGAAGATTTCCAATCATATCTAGAGACTTTCAAATACGGTATGCCTTCACACGGTGGTATCGGTTTGGGATTAGATAGATTTGTACAGCAGATGTTGGATCTAGATAATATTCGCGAATCGATACTGTTCCCAAGGGATACGAGCAGGTTAGAGCCTTAGATTCACTAACCCCTCTATGTTATCTTTTTATATCATGAACTTATTTCAATAACAATGGCCGTAGGGAAGTACGAGAGAGAGCTTAAAGGCATCCTCATCGCAGATGAAGAGATAATAGAAGGAGCGACAAAGACCTGTTCTGATGAAGAAATATCTAGATACAATGAGATTAAAGATATTCCTTTTATGGTCGTTAGAGCAGCTGGAAGTCTGGGTATCGATCTTATCGCAGTGAGAGGAGAAGTCTCTTTTCCCATCGAAGTTAAATCTTCGAAAGAAGATGTCCTATATTTCAGCGATGGAACAAGGTTGACTGAACAGGCGGAAGACATGATAGACATATGTACATCAACCAGACTTCTACCGATATACGCTTACAGATTGAAGGGTCAGAGAGGAGATAAATGGAGGATTTTCAGTCTGGATGTGGACGGTTTGACCAAGAAATCAAAGGTATTGAACAGGAAATTGCCAAATATAGAAAAAACTGTTCACGACAATCTTAAGATGCCTTGGGAAGTCGGGATGCCTTTAAATGAATTCATATCTTATCTAAAATATCTATTGAAGTAATACTTAATTTAATAAAAGAGTAGTAAATACTATATAATTGATATAAAATATATAAGTTCCCCTGGAAAGGAGATCGTTGATGAAGAAACTGATCCTATGTGTAGACCGAGATGACGACATAGGTGAGAAAGCGAATATCGAAACACCTATAATCGGTAGGCAAGCCAATTTAGATGCTGCTGTAGCTTTGGGTTTGAAAGATCCTGAAGATTCTGATACGAATTCTATTTTATCGGCTGTATCTATGTATGATAACTTGAAGGCTGAGGGTCAAGATGTAGAGATAGCTACGATATGTGGTGCGTCTTCAGTGGGATACACTTCTGATCAAGCTTTGAGTAATGAACTAGATGTAGTTCTTGAACAGTTAAATCCCGATACTTCTATTCTTGTCACTGACGGAGCGGAAGACGAATACATAACCCCTATAGTATCTTCTAAGATCGATATCTCACATGTGAGAACTGTATATGTTAAGCAAAGTGAGAGTGTAGAGAATCTTTATTATCTCCTAGTCAAAACTTTCAAAGAAGAAAAAGCTAAAAGAAAATTACTCCTCCCGATTTCGTTAGCCTTATTGGTTTACGGTTTTTTTGGAGTAGCTGATCTGTTATATGATCTGATGATACACGGGATAGAAGCCCTTCCAAGTCTCACTGGATTCGGAATAGGAGTTATAACCTTCATAATCGGTGCATATCTACTGGTTAGGATATATGATTTAGATGAAAAATCGATCCAGGTCTACAAGAAGATCCGGAACGCTGTCAGTACAGGCTCAGTCTGGCTACCTTTTACAGTAGTTGCCATTCTGATAGTTATAGCTAGTTCTTTGGAAGGTTGGGATGTTATAGTCCAACAAGGCATATCGTCACCACCTAAAGTTGTATTAACGTTTGCACATACTGTGATGTGGTGGTGGTTAGGAGCTATATTCCTTCATGAACTAGGAAGAGTTATCGATACCTATCTGACTCAGGGTAAAGTAAAGAGATCATTCTGGGCGGTTTGGCTGACTTTGATCGCTTTGACCTTTATCTTATGGGCCGCTTTCGACTATATTAGAGTGCTGATAGGTATGCAGAAGGCTAGTAATGTGCTACCGATGGTCGCAATAAATATAGTCCTCGGTTTGTTGATAGGAATATTGGGTGGTTTAGCACATAGAAGCTTCAGAGACCAGCATGAAGAGGAAGAAGAAGAATGCGTGGATAGTGAGGAATGAAAATTTGAGATATGAAGAATGGGAGCCTCTTTATAGAGAGATAATAGATGATTTTGGTTTTTCTATAAGAAAAGATAGGGAGTCTGCTGAACTTTTGTCTGAACTCAGAGGCTCAGATGGACTTGAACCGTTAGAAGAGATGGTAGGTAGAGATGTTGAGGTTACAGGACCGTTCGTTGAAAAGGTAGATGATGATTATATAATCGCAGCTGGTTCTTCTCTCTCCACGCTGGATTCAATCGGCAAAAGACCGGATCTGATGGTTACTGATCTGGACGGTGATATCGAGTTACAGTTGAACTATAATTTGTCTGGTGTTCCTATCGTTATTCATGCACATGGGGACAACATTAGAACTATAAAGAAATGGGCTCCTGAATTCAAAGGACATGTTATATCATCCTGTCAATGTAAACCATTGGGGGATGTGTATAATTTCGGAGGTTTTACTGATGGGGACAGGTCGGTATTTATAGCAGATCACTTTAAAGCTGAAAAAATATTTTTGAATGGATGGGATTTTGATAAACCTTCTTCTAAAGATGTAGATAAGGATATCAAAATGAAAAAGTTGGGGTGGGCAAAAAGGTTAGTTAACGAGGTCGGAACAAAGACAATATATGAATACTAGTATAGGCGGCATAAGATAATATAAAGAAAATATGCTGTAAAAGTTATATTAGAAAGACCGATAAATATTTAGGTTAATAAGATATATGAAATTTCGAAAAAGGGGTAAATTGTGAATAGGGTAAGATTGGAGGACCTAAGGAAGGCCATAAGGAAGGTTTTAGAAGAAAATAATATGGATACTTCTCAGGCTAGGGATATGGCAGATAGAGTTATGAGTCTTTTTGGCTTCGATAAAACTATCACGGATAATTTGTTATCTTCAGATGAAAGAGATATATTTTATATGCTTGAAGATTTTGACATATTGGCGACTGAAGAAGAAACAACTAACTTACCGAGTGGTAAAAACTGGAGAATCCATTATTGGAGATTGAAGGAGGATAAGATCAAAGATATTTTGAATGAGAAAGAAGAAGAAGAGGAAGAAGAATCTAAATCGATATACGATGATATCTCGGATAATGTTTGGAAACAGCATTCTGTAGAGGAATAGTTTTATAATATCTGATTTTTGAAGTGCTTAGATATGGAAAATATCAAGAAAAAAGACCTAGAGATAAAACTGGAAAATGTAGACCCTCATCCCGATCCAGATCCAGGTCTTGAGCAATATAAAACTCCAAGTGATCTTGCAGCGGATATATTGTTCACTGCATTTATTAATGGACATATAAAAGATAAAAGTGTGGTAGATCTAGGGTGTGGAACAGGAATACTTTCATTAGGGGCTGCCCTTCTTGGCGCCAAACAAGTCAAAGGTTTCGATATAGACGAAGGATCGATAGAAGTTGCAAGGGATCTTGCAGAAAAATGGGGATTATCTAAAAGAGTATCTTTTGAGAAAAAAGATATAAAAAGTTTACAAACACGCTGTGATACGGTGATAATGAATCCACCGTTTGGTTCACAAAATAAAGGTGCTGACCTACCATTTTTGAAAAAAGCTTTTGAGATTTCTGATCAAGTTTATACCATACATAATTTTAAAACTCTTGATTATCTTAGAGATTTTATATCAAAATCAGGTCATGATATATTTCTTGAGAGAGGATACGAATTAACTATCAAAAGAACGTTTGATTTTCATACAAAAGAGAGAGAAAATGTTGAAGTTGCAATATTTGGTATAAAAGTGTAGACAAAACTTTTTAAATAAAAGTTCCTTTTTTGTTGAGTATTGATAATTGTCAAAGGAATTAGAGAGGTTGCATTAAAATGAATGATTCAGAAAAGAAAAGAGTGGTATATCCTGGTGAAGAAATAGGGACTAGCGAAGAATGGCTCCCAGGTAAAGGTACTTTTGAAGAGGATGGTAAGATTTACTCATGCTATACCGGTGAATTGGAATTTGATGACGAAAATATCGAAGCAAAAGTAAATGCGTTCAATCCTGTACTCGAGCTTGAAGAAGGAGATATTGTTTATGGTGAAGTGACTAGAAGGAAAAATTCATTAGTAAATATCGGTATAGATTTAGTTGAAGGGGAATCAAGAGATATCTTGAGAGACCTTGAAGGATCTATCCATATTTCAAAAGTATCTAATGATTATACCGATAATCTTAAACAAGAATATCTTGTTGGTGATATCGTAAGGGCCAAGGTAGTCCAGGTTGAACCTACGATCCGTTTATCCTCAGAGGGTAAAAACTTTGGTGTAGTCAAAGGTTATTGTTCTAACTGTAGAAAGCCAGCAGAGAAAAGAGGTAATAAACTGTATTGTCCCAACTGTGATAGAACAGAAAATAGAAAGGTTTCGAATGTTTATGGTAAAATAAAGATGAAAGCAAAATAAAAGGAGTGTATCAAGATTGGCTGAATCTGAAAAAACTCTTATGGCTATAGAAGAGAAGGAAAAATGGGCCAAAAGAGAGGAAGAAATATTAGAGGAACTCAAAAGAGTCAAAAAAAAGAAGAAAAAACTCATCAAAGAGGCCAATGACATCAAAGATAAGATCAGAAGCTATCAAGATAAGATCAGGTCTAGAACCGATAATAGAAGCAGTTTATCCCGAGAATATTATAATGAAATGAAAAAATTATAGAGGGTTATGTAAAATGGCGGAAGAAACCGATATAAGAAGTTTGAGGGAGGAACTTAAGAAATCGAAAGAAGAATATTTCGAGATAAAAGGAAGGATCAAAGAGCTTGAGGAACAGGAGAAGCATCTTAAAGAGGAGTTAGAAAGAGTTAGGGAACACCTTTCTTATTATCAGTCCTTGGTATCAGATATGAAGAAGAGGATGAAGGGTATGGGTTCTTCTGGTATTTTTGATAAATTGTAAAATGCCGTGAAAATTTAAATAGAGAAAGATTATTAAGGATGATGAACTAGTAATATAATAGTTCGAGAAAACAAATAAAAATATCTTAGATTGGTATCTCGAATTTGATTTGATATATAATAAGGTCATAATTGCAGGGTAAAACCTGAGTGTATGTTCCCTTATATTACAAGGAGCGTGAAATCATAAAAGCGCAAAAACAGGTTGAAGAAATATTTGAAGAGTATTGTGAAGAAAATGAGATCGAAGGAATCGCCTTAACTTCAAAGAATGGTATACCTATAGCATCATATCTGGATAAACCGGAGCAGAGTGAAAGTTTTAGTACACTTTCAGCCACGATTATGGGTGCGAGTGAAGTGATCTTTTCTAGCTTTGAAAAAAGTAATCCAGGTCTTATAACAGCTAAATCGGAGGGCTCAATTTTGATGATAAAAGAGATGGGGACTAATGCAGTCCTTTCAGTGATAGGTGATTTAGACAAGAAAGATGAATTGATAGAAAGGATCGATGAAATAATCGAGGAGATAGACGTTTTAGAGAAGGCTTCGGAGATCAAAGAGGTGCTTGAAAAATGAAGATGATCAAAAGTATGCCAGAAGAGGTTAAGGAATTTATTGAGCATGAAGGCGGTTCATCTCTATTTCTCGAAGGTTCTGCAGGTACAGGTAAAACAACTCTTGGACTTCAGATAATAGAGGAGATGGAGGAGACAAAAAAGAGTTTTTATCTTTCGACTAGAGTTTCCGACCAAGCTCTTTACAAACAATTTCCATGGTTGGAAGACAAAGAGATGAGAGCTCAGATAATGGATGCGAGTAAAGTCTTCCTAGAGACTATATATGAGGAAGAGGAAGAAGACGAATTCACTTCCATGCCAGAGTCTGAGAAGAAGAAGATCCAAGGGGCTCAAAAATTCCTAAAAACCGTAAGGGAAGCGGGCCCACCTCAAAATGTTGACAGGACAAGGCTTTCTTCTTTAGATAAGAAGATACCTGGTCTCGAAAGGATATACGATAAGATAGATAACATCTTACCTGAAAGATCATTATTGGTGATAGACAGTATCGAAGGTATCACCCATAAATATGGTCTAGATATGGAAACTTTCATCATGACTCTTCAGAAGGATTTAGTTGAGAATTCAAACACTAATTTGATCATGATATTAGAAACTGAAGAGAATCCGGATCTTGAATATCTCGTTGATGGTGTTGTTCAACTCAATCGATACGAGATAGATGAGAGAGATGTAAGAGAAATCAGATTGAGGAAATTGAGGTCAGTTGAAATTAAACAGCCTTCATATCTCATGTCCTTGAAAGGTGGCAGGTTCAAGTGTTTCGAACCATATACTTTAGAAACTTCTGGAGAAAAAGAATGGGAAGCCATAGATGCACCTGAAGGAAAGTACAGTTCAGGTACAGAGGATATAGATGAACTTCTTAATGGAGGTTTTGATGCCGGTAGTTACACTGTTTTTGAAGTCGGTGAAAATGTCAGCAATCCAGAATTCTTTTCAGTGATAAGACCAATATTCCTGAATTTCATGTCTAAAGAGAGAGGAATACAAGCAGTATTATCTGGAGGTACTCATCCCGAGAATCTCAAGGAAGATCTGACAAGATATGTCTCTGAGGACACATTCAATCAAAAATTCAGGATAGTTGATTACTTCTCTTCAAAATCTGATAAACCATGGTTAATACCATTAGCTGGAAAAAGCACAGACCAGGTAAGAAAAACATATGATGAAAGGATGTATGATATCAGGGGAGAAGAAAACAAACCAATACTAGAGATGAATGGTTTAGATACACTAGAATATCTTCAAGGTGGAGAAATAGCAATAAAAGAGCTTCTTAGAGCAGTAGCAGATACTAAAAATTCAGATGATTTAGGTATTGGTATAATAAAACCCGGTCTTAACATATCTAGAGAGATAAAGAATATGGCTGATAACTACTTCGTCTTGGTGGACGTGAATAAGACACCTTGTATCTATGGTATCAAACCAAAGACAGGACTCTATGCTATAGTCAATGACGAAGAGAAAGGCAACCCACATATAAGATTAGAACCGATAGTCTAAAACCCGTGTTTTCCTTTTAGGGGAACGAACAGAACCCCACCTAAATTTTCCTTTTCTATATTATTTCCTTTTTTAGTGGCTTTAATCAGATTTTGGTACATCTGCCCTCCGACTGGGATGAGTATTCTACCTTTATCTTTTAGCTGTTTGATCAGCGGGTCTGGAATACTTGGGGCTCCACATGCAACAGATATTCTATCGTATGGTGCTTGTTTTTCATATCCTGAAGAACCATCCCCTATTATTATGTGTACATTATCGATTCCTGCTTTTTTAAGTTTCTTTTTACCAGATTTTGCTAAATATTCCAAGTATTCAATCGAGTATACTTCACCTTCTTTTCCTACCATCTCGCCTAGAACTGCTGCATGGTATCCCATACCGCCCCCGATCTCTAGGATCCTTTGACCAGTTTCTACATCAAGAGCTTCTAACATCATAGCTACCATATGAGGTGCAGAAATGGTCTGTCCTTGTCCGATAGGTTGTGGTGAATCAACATAAGCCATTTTCTTCATATCTTCGGGAACGAAAAAATGTCTAGGTACCTTTCTCATGGCCTTTTCTACGATATCACTTTCAACGTAACCTCTTCGCACCAATTTATCTATCAGTTCATTTCTTTTCTCTTCGTAATTCAAATCGATTCACCATTTTAGTAACATTTTTCTTTGTACTATATTTAAAATGTATAGGATGCTTTAAACATTTTTCTGAGAGCTTAGAGGTCATGGTAATAGTTTATAACTGATAAACTAATTTATGTCCGGTGATATCATCGTTGATATTCCAAAATCTCACCCACGGTACGAATCATTGAGGACTAGAGAGATGTTAGTCGAGGGAGTGGAAGCAGGTATTACCTCAAAGGCTGGATTGATCGCACATGGAAGAGGTGAAGCCTTCGATTATATTCTCGGGGAAGAAACGATCCCTTCCGCTCTAAAAGCTGAAAAGATAGCTGTTAAAGAACTCTTAGAAGCAGAAAATCCAGTGATATCGATCAATGGTAATGTAGCAGCACTGGTCCCTGGAGATATCGTTGAACTATCCGAACGTTTAGATGCAAAATTGGAAGTAAATCTATTTCACAGGACTGAAGAAAGGCTAGAAAGGATAAAAGATGCACTCCTAGAAAATGGGGCTGAAGAAGTCTATGGTTTAAAAGCTGATGCAAAGATCCCTGATTTAGACCATTCTAGAGCTCTCTGTGATGAAGAGGGTATATATTCATCAGATGTGGTCCTGGTACCACTTGAGGATGGTGATAGAACGAAGGCACTTTCTGATATGGGAAAGACTGTTATTACAATAGATCTGAATCCCATGTCTAGGACTGCTAGGACAGCAGATATAACTATCGTGGACAATATAACAAGGGCGGTTGAAAACATGATCGAGTTAGAACCTTTAGATGAGGCTTATGATAATAAGAAAACTTTATCAGACACCTTAAAATACATGTCTGAAAGGTTGATTGATCTATCTGAAGGATGATAATATTTGGAGATTGATATGATGAAAGATTTAGTTAAAAAAGGAAAAAGAAGGTTAGAATGGGCTAGAGACCACATGCCTGTTATAGATAAAGTTAAAGAAGAGATAAAGGATTCTGGACATCTGGAAGGAAAGAACATTTCGATGGCACTTCATGTAGAAGCAAAAACCGGTATCCTTGGATTGTCTCTTAGAGAAGCTGGTGCTAACGTGAAGATGGCTAGCTGTAACCCTCTTTCAACTGATGATTCAGTTGCAGAGGCTTTGCGAGAAGAATACGGTTTGGATGTTTTCGCAAAGAGAGGTGAGAGTGATGAAGAATACTATAAAAATCTCAACAGCACATTAGAACATGATCCTGATATCGTGATAGATGATGGTGGCGACCTGATTTCTTTGATACATACAGAAAGAGAGGATCTGATAGATGGGATATATGGTGGTGCTGAAGAAACGACAACAGGTATCGTTAGATTGAGGGCGATGGAGAAAGATGGAACGTTGAAGTTCCCAGTGATGTCTGTAAATGATGCTTTCATGAAACATCTATTCGATAACAGATATGGAACTGGTCAGTCTACAATCGATGGTATCTTAACTGCTACGAACCTACAATTGAGTGGTAAGAAATTCCTTGTCGGTGGATACGGATGGTGTGGAAGAGGTATCGCCATGCGTGCCAAGGGTATGGGAGCAAATGTGATGGTTTCTGAGATCGATCCTATTAAAGCTGTCGAGGCAAACATGGATGGTTTTGAAGTTCTCCCATCGAAGGAAGCGATAAAGAAAGCAGATTTTGTAGTTACAGCTACTGGTTGTAAGGATATCATTTCTGAGGAAGAGATCAAAAATGCAAAAGATGGCTGCGTTTTAGCTAATTCAGGACACTTCGATAACGAGATATCAAAGAGTAAACTCGAAGAGATGGCTGAATCTAAAAAGCAAGTAAGAGATGATGTCATCCAGTACAAGATGAAAGATGGAAGGAAATTATATCTTCTAGCTGAAGGTAGATTGGTAAATCTAGCTGCCGGTCAAGGCCATCCGGCTGAGATAATGGATATGAGTTTTGCACTTCAGATGAAAGCTGCTGAGTATGTGGTGAAGAATGAAGGCCTTGAAGCTAAAGTTTACAACATACCTAGAGAGGTCGATGAAAAAGTTGCCAGACTCAGGCTCGAAGCTGATAAGATAAAAATAGATTCACTAACAGAGGAACAAAGAAAATATTTAGAAGGTTGGAAAGAAGGTACCTAAAAATACCTAATTCCCTTTTTTTAATTTTTTTAATCTATCAAAGTTATATCTTGTGCTTCTACACTCTGTACGCCTTCTATCTCTGAAAGACTTTCTTCTATCTTGTCTACCAGACCGCCAGCATCAGGTATGACTATCCTGGCTATTACAGCTTTCAAACCGAAAGCGACTTTTTCTTCACTTGCTCCTTTGTATTCTCCGTGCTCTGTAACGATGTTTTCTATCTCAGCTTTTATCTCCTCAAGATCTTTGTTAGGGTCCTCAGGCATGATCCTGTAGACCAGCATCACATTACCCATGATCAAGGCCCCCTGAATCCACACTCTGGACATTCGTATTCTGCACCTTGGTCCCTGCAATTCTTACATCTACCTATCATAGTGTTTCCACATTCAGGACAAGGGAAGACTGTGTTCTTTAAACCTACTAAAGTTACCCCGCATGAGCTACATCTATAATCTTCTTTCATTATAATCAGGTTTTGCAGAAAGGAAACGATATTTAATATTGTCGGATGTTGTAAGTGTTAATAATTCATTTTTAACATATTATGCCAGTATTATAAATAAATAGGAAACTAATAATTACGAAATACTTATATATCTTCGAGTACTCAAGAAAATCGCAATGTGTACGTTATTCAATACGTTAAATGGGTGTAACGCAGTGCAGCCTATTTTAAAGAACGTGAATGATTTTTATAAATATGATTTAGGTGTATAAAATGGATGGAAAAAAAGCATTCCTATCGACGTTCCTACTATCACTGTTCACCTATCTACTTCTGACTTTTGCTGCAGGTGCAGAGGCAGGATGGATACCGGTGTGGAAGAATCTTTTCTGGACTGTTGAGGAATTAGCTATTGGTCTTTCTGTATCATTGATAGTTGCTTCTCTTGCAAGTCATATATTGTGTAGAAGCGATAATTACAGGATGGCTAATCCAGTAAGATGGATAATAATGTTGGTATATGCGATACCATTATTCATCGAGATGGTTAAGGCTAACCTCGATGTTGCTTACAGGGTGATAACAGGAAAGATAGAACCAGGCATAGTAAAGATAAAGCCTGATTTAAAGACTGATCTTGGAATAACATTTCTAGCAAATTCGATCACTTTGACTCCAGGTACGTTAACCGTCGAAGTTGATGATGAAAAAGATGATTTATATATACATTGGATCAAAGTGGGAGAAGAACCAACAGAAACGATATCTGGAAGATTTGTTAAATGGATAAGGAGGTTTGCAGAATGACTTTTCCTGATCCTTTATTTATTGCAGTCGGTGTATTCGCCTTTTACATAATAATTTCAGCTTTGAGAATATTCTTAGGTCCAACAGCTCCTGATAGGACAGTAGCTCTAGATACACTCAACACGCTGGTGGTAGCCAGTATGATAGGTTTAGGTGCTGCTACTTGGGAGATTTTGTTTATAGATATCGCGATAGTGTATGCAATACTTTCCTTCGTGACCACATTGTATATTGCAAAGTATTTAGAGGGGGTTGAAGCAAAATGACTAACGCATTGATATTCGTACTGGTATTGCTGATAATCTCGATAATATTCAACGGTTTAGGCGTAATAGGACTACATAGATTCCCAGATGTATATACGAGACTTCATGCAGCTACGAAGTGTACAACTTTTGGAACTATATTTTTGAGTTTTACAGTTATAGCATACAGTTCTAGAGAATATATAATAACAGAAAATGCAAAATTTTTGAATCTAGCTATTCATACAGTTGTAGCCCTAGTAGCACTTTTAGCAACTAACCCGACCGGGGCACATGCGATTGCTAGGGCAGCTCACAGGATTGGTATAAAGCCTAAACAGGCTGTCGTTGATGAGCTAGAGGAATCTGATGTTGAAGATGAACTAACTAAGGCTGAAGAATACGATGAGGAGGTGGAGTAATTGACGGTTTATATGGCTATAAATATCTTGGTTTTATTTGGATTGATTATAACAGCATTGGCAGTTGTTTACTTTAAAGATCTGATATCTGCCGCGATCGCTTTGGGTGGAACAAGCTTGTTATTATCACTTGAATTTTACTTACTCAGAGCTCCAGATGTTGCAATAGCTGAAGCAGCTATAGGAGCAGCCTTGACGACAGCGATATACGTGTTTGCTATAAAATCCACATCTAGAAAGGAGGAATACAAATGAGAAAATCTATCGCAATATTGGCCTTCATGGTTATCATCGCTTTCATGGTCTTGGGTGTCCTAAGGATCCAGGATTTTGGAGAGCCAGATAATGTTGAGATGGATGAACATTTCCTTGAAACTAGTCAGGAGATCGATGAAACTAATAATGTAGTGGCAGCGATATTGTTCGATTACAGGGGTATTGATACACTCGGCGAAGCCACGATCTTGTTCTCAGCAGTATCTGGTGTTCTTACTGTGCTCCGGACTATGAAAAAAGTTGAAAAGGGGGCTGAATCAGAATGAATTGGAAGATGTCTAGAGTGGTCCGTACTGTAGCCGATGTCCTTTTAGTTCCGATTGTAATTTTTGGGATTTACCTTATTATTCACGGTCATCTAACTCCTGGTGGAGGTTTCCAGGGTGGTGCAGTCGTAGCATCGTCACTAGCTTTATTGATAGCTGCTTACGGAGCATTGGGCCATCACAAAGGAGACTTGTCTTCTCTAGAATCCACTGGATTGACGATCTTCATAGTTTTAGCTTTCCTTGGACTTGGTAGTACTGTATTCTATAACTTTTTAGCTGGTTCTGGATCCCTGTTTGGTGGAACGGTTCCAGACATGGTTTCTAATCCTGGTTATATAAACACAGGTGGTACAGTCACCTTGATGAATCTAGCAGTTGGCATGGAAGTAACGGCTGCTTTAAGCCTTATACTATGGATGATGGCGAAGAGAAGTGGTTCGATTGATGTTGAAGAAAATAAAGAGGTGGAAAGATGATTTACAATCTACCATATATTGCAGTTGTAGCCTTGATCGGTATCGGTTTGTATACAGTATTATTCAAAAGAAATCTAATAAAGATGATAATGGGTATTACTCTGATGGAAAATGGCGCTAATCTTTTCTTGATCACTTTAGCTTATAGAAAGGATGGTCTTGCTCCTATCTGGACAAGCACTCAAGCCGATAGTGCTTCTGAGATGGTTTTACCCACTGCACATGCCTTGACACTTACAAGTATTGTTATCGGTCTTGCAACGACTGCTTTGATGCTATCCTTTATAATGATGATCTACAAGCACTACAAAACCATCAATTCTACTGAAGTTAGGAGGTGCAGAGAATGAATTTAGAGACTTTCCTAGTTCATACACCAACATTCGTTCTTGGAATCCCCTTATTGTTCGCTTTCTTAACACCAGTGATGAATAAATTATCTAAAAAGCTCAGAAACGCTTGGTTTACTATAGGTCTTATATTAACAGTAGTATTTGTAGGGATTTTTGCATATGAGGTACTGACAGATGGAAGCTGGTTCTATGTGTATGGTGCTGAGAATCCAAAACCTACAGATTCACTGATCTCATACTTTAGAATCACATTCGTTGCAGATGCCTATTCAGTTCTGGCAACGATTACCATTTCTCTGACAGCTCTAGCTGCCGGTATATATTCCTTCGGATTTATGAAGGGTCATAATGGATTAGGTAAATTTTACACCTTATTCCTACTGACACTTGCTGGTGTTAATGGCATGGTCCTGACCGGTGACCTTTTCAACCTTTTCGTTTGGTTCGAGGTCACTTCTGTTGCCTCTTGTGCACTGGTCGCCTTCTATAATTATAGAGGTAAGAGTGTGGAGGCAGCCCTAAAATACATGATATTGAGTACGGTCGGAGGATTGGTCGTACTGTTCTCTATAGGACTTCTGTATGGTCAGCACAGAGTTCTAAATTACGTCTTACTTTCAGAAAACATAACAGGCTTGTTCGTGGATAAACTTGCACTTGGTTTACTGTTAGTGATATTTGCAATGAAGTCAAGCAGTGTACCGATGCATATGTGGGCTCCTGATGCTTATGCAGAAGCACCGGGCCCGATCACACCTTTCGTAGCCATTACTAGTATGGGCTCACTGTTTGTGCTGTTCCGGCTTCTTTTTGATGTGTTCGGTTTCAGTGTGAGCCCATCGGCAGCAGGGACTATAATCATCATACTAGGTGTACTCTCTATGTTCGTTGGAGTGACGATGGCGATGGTTCAGAGCGACATCAAACGGTTGATAGCCTACCTTTCAGTTTCCCAGGTCGGATACATGCTCATGGCTGTAGGAGTTGGGCTTGCGACTTGGTCTGCTTCAGGTTTCTCAGCAGATTACGGTCGAATGGCCATGCAGGGTGGTTTGTTCCATATGCTCAATGATGGTGTATACAAGGCACTACTATTTTTGGCAGCTGTAGCAGTATTCCACGCAACAGGTGAAAGGAGCCTGAATAAATTAGGTGGCTTAGCTCATAAGATGCCTTACACGACGATATTCTTCTTATTAGGCGGATTGTTCATAGCAGGTGTTCCACCTTTATCTGGCTTCAGTTCAAAATTGCTTATATATGAATCAGTTTATAAATTCAATCCAGTATTGGCTATCATAGCTTTGGTTGTCAGTATAATAACATTCGCTATAATTGGTAAAGCATTCTTCAACGCATTCCTTGGTCCAGATCAGGGGATGGCTAAAGGAGAGGTACCAAAAAGCATGATATTTGCCATGTCAGTTCTGGTAGTTATCCTGATAGTCTTTACATTGTTCCCTAACTACATAGTATCAGAGGCGATCAATCCTGCGATAGATGCATTGACCGGCTTTGCAGGGGTGATAATGTGATAGATATACTGTTGAAGGACTTCTGGAGTCCTATAGTGATGATCTTGGTCATCCTGTTGACTACCCTTGTAGCATATCTTATTTACAGGATGGGAAACGCTTCTTATAATAGAACAGAACATAAAGGAGAGCCCTTTATCTCAGGAAATAAGCCACCATCGGATGTTAGGAAGATACATGTCGGTGGAGATAACCTCTTCTGGGGTTTCACCAATGCATTGAAAAATTACTTTGAACCTTTGATAAAGGGACATACAGGTATAGTTAATGATTATCTTTACTGGGTAGTATGTACTTTAGCCGTAGTTTTAGTGTACATATACCTGGTCTTATAAAATTAAAGAGGTAGTAAAATATGAAACTATCAAAAACTTTCGATAAGGCTTTGTGGGTCTTCCACTTAAACAGCGGTTCGTGTAACGGTTGTGATATAGAGATCGTTGCAGCCATCACACCCCGTTATGATACGGAAAGGTTTGGAATAAAATTAGTTGGTTCACCGAGACATGCAGATGTGTTGTTGTTCACTGGTCCAGTGACTAAGAAGATGAAAGATAGGGTGTTGAGAGTCTATGAGCAAACACCCGATCCAAAGGTAGTGATTATAGTAGGTAATTGTGGTTCAACTACCGGCGTATTCTACGATAGCTATGCTATAGAAGGACCTATAGACGAGCTATTACCAGATGATGCACACATAATCTACGTAAATGGATGTCCAGCGAGACCAGAAGCCATAATAAACGGTGTAAAAGAAGCATGGTTATATCTTGAAAAATTAAGGGGGGATAACAAATGAGCGAAGTTGAATTACCGATGCAGATGGATGAATTGGAAGAATTCTTCAATGAAAAATTAGGAGAGTCTGTATCTGATATCAAGAAGGAGCAATTTAAGAAAGGTTTGAATGAAACTCCTATGAAGGTGTTATGGCTAACGGTAGATAGAGAGAATTTTAGAGAAGCTGTAAAAGCTGTTTCTGAGATCCAGGTACCTCACTTATCTGTTACATCTGGCTCGGACAAAGGAGATATTGTGGAACTGATATATCATTTCCACGTAAATTATGGATATCCAAAAGAGGAGACAAGTGTCAATATGAAAGTACAGCTTCCGAAAGATGATCTTACTATTCCAACCATCACAGACCTGGTACCCGGTGCGATAACAACTGAAAGAGAGAAACAGGAATTCCTAGGAGTAGATGTTGTAGATATTCCAGACTCGCGTAGATTGTGGTTAGATGAGAATTATCCAGAAGATAAGCACCCGTGGAGATGGGATGATAAAGGAATGGAAGATATGTCACACCATCCTCATGATGAGAGTGAAAATACGTTAGAGAAAACGGTAAAGGAGAAAGCAGCAGAAAGAAAGGGAGGTGAATCAGATGAGTGATGAAGAAGATAATACTTATGAAGTACCGATAGGTCCTGTACATCCAGCCCTTAAAGAACCATTCATGATAGAGTTCAAGCTGGATGGTGAAGAGATAATAGATGCTGATCCAAAACCAGGTATGAATCACAGAGGTATAGAGTTCATGGGTATGCATAGGAACCCAATAAAGGTCATACCTTTAGCAGAAAGGATCTGCGGGATATGCTCTATCGTTCATCAGCATATGTATACTTCTGCAGCAGAGCATGCAGCTGGAATAGTACCTCCAGAAAGAGCACGATATATCAGGACAATAATGATGGAACTCGAAAGGATACACTCACACGTTCTTTGGGCAGGCGTAGCCGCACATGAGATAGGTTTCGATACACATCTACACTTTACCTGGAAGATAAGAGAAAAAGTGATGGATCTTTTGGAAATAATCTCAGGTAACAGAGTAAATTATTCGATGTGGACGATCGGTGGAGTAAGAAGAGATATCACAGAAGATATGCTTCCAAAGGCGTATGAGACATTTGAATATTATGAGGAATTATACGATAAATTGGAAGATATTTTCCTAGGTGATCCAAGTATAAGACACAGAACGAAGGATATAGGTATATTGACTCATCAAGATGCTCTTGAGTTATGCGGTGTTGGTCCAACGATACGTGCATCTGGCGTCAAAAAGGATGTAAGGATAGACCAGCCTTACGCTGCATATGGTGATCTTGATATAGATTACGTAGTACCTTCAAGATATGGGTATGAAGATACTGGTGATGTTTTCTGTAAGACTTTGGTCAGGATCAAAGAAGTCGAACAATCAGTGGACATAATGAGACAATGTTTGGACAAGATGCCAGAAGGTAACATAGATAGCGAATCAAATAAAGCGGCCTTATTGAACAAACTCAAGAAAGCTGACGGTGAAGGAATAGGCAGGATAGAAGCCCCTCGTGGCGAGGCGATGCATTATGTCAGATTTAAAGAAGGAAAAGAAGATATAGACTGCTGGAAAGTAAGGGCTTCAACTTATAACAATCTAGCCACTTATAGACCGATGTTCCTCGGAGAACAGATAGCAGATATCCCGATAATAGCAGCGAGTATCGATCCCTGTATTGGATGTATGGATAGAGCTGAGATAGTTAACGTAAATACAGGTGATAAACAGGTTTACGATAGCGAAGAACTTCACGAGCTGTCCGTTCAAAAAACTGAAGATATGCTTGGAGGGATAGAATGAGTCCTGAAACATGGGGACTTAAGATCATACTTACTTTATTAGTATCAGTAATAGGTGTATTCTTAGGGCTACTCTACAAAGGTTTCGATAGAAAGATAACGGCGATGATGCAGTCGAGAATAGGTCCACCGTGGAGACAGCCTTTCAGGGATGTTAAAAAATTATTCATGAAGGAAACTATCATCCCTGATACCGCTGTGCCGTGGCTGTTCAACCTGGCACCGTTGGTAGCTTTGATCACACCTTTGATAGCTTTAGCTTATCTACCATTGGGTCCCTTCCAACCGATATTTGAAGGGTACGGAGATCTGATTCTGATCCTGTATCTTCTAGCTATACCAGCAGTTGCGATGGCATTAGGAGGACTGGCAAGCGGTTCACCGTACGCGACAGTAGGTGCACAGCGTGAGCTCGTATTGATGATGAGCTATGAATTCCCATTGGCCATAGCAGCGGTAACCATCGCGTGGAAGATGGATACGTTCTCATTAGCAGTAATATGGAACAATCCTATTTGGAACCAAGTTGGATATCTAGGTATGTTCGGTTTTGGTCTGATCGTGGCTGCGTTGTTTGCAGTCCTTCCTGGTGAGTTATCTCAAGTCCCATTCGATCAGGCAGAAGCGGAGACAGAATTAGCAGGTGGTCTATTCGTTGAATATTCAGGTAGAAATCTAGGAATTTTCTACATCGCAGAAACAGTTAAGATGATCGTCGTAGGTTCTTTGATGATAGCATTGTTCTTCCCATATCATCTGTCTGATATCATATCACCATGGGTAACTCTAGGAGGACCAGAAGTACCTATGATGGGTATGGGAGCATGGGCCTTGACAGCAGATGTGATATTCTTCCTATTCAAACTACTGATAATAATATATGTGGCGGTATCCGTTATCAGAGTGGCTTTCGCAAGATTCAGGATAGATAAAGCAAGCTACTTCTACTGGGTACCGATGACCGTTATAGGACTGCTTGGAACATTACTTGTAGTCCTAGGAGGCTCAATCTGAGGTGATAAAAAATGCCGACATCAACTATATACACTTTAATAAAGCAGCTCCTTACTAAAAAAGCGACCAATACTTTCCCTGTAAAATATGCGCCAAAGAATATGCATGATGCAGCGAAATTGATCGAAAAGGGAGAATTAGAACCTACTCCTCCCGTGTATGTTCCGGAAAAACTCAGAGGTAAGCTGGAATATGATAAAGAAAGCTGCATAGGATGCAAGTTATGCGTGCAGGTTTGTCCTTCTGAAGCTCTTATCTTCAAGGATGATGAGAAGAAAGTAAAGCATTATGTTTCCCGGTGTACTTTCTGTGGACAGTGTGCAGATATATGTCCAAAAGATTGTTTCGAGCTTTCGGAGGAATTCCTGATCGCAGGGACTGATAAGAACGCTGACGATATGGTATTGAACCCATAAACTCTTTTTTTCTAATTTTTGTTTTTCTCTAATCTTTGTATGTTTCTCCATTCACCATTATTCAATAACTCTAATATCTTTTCTTTAGCCTCACGTAATTCTGGAGTTATGCCTTCTTTAAGTCTCATATCTTTTGGTTGAATTCCTATAAGATATACCTCATCAACTCTTTCTTCCAGATAGTCGATAACAAGGGATAGAGGAAGTGCGTGTGTACTCATCGTAAATACATTCAATAATTCTCTGCTTACGATCCTTATCTCCCCTGGTTCCAACTCCATATTAGCTGCATCAACTAGGATCACTGTTTCATAATCATCCTTTTCGACCATTATTATATGATTCTCAGGGACGGAACCACAGTCCACGGTCTCCCAATTTTCATGCTCAAATTCTCGAGCAACAAGTTCACCTACAGCATCATCTCCCCTTATGTCGTTACCAACGCCCATCAATAGATTTCTTTTCATCGAATAGTTTTCAATAGGTGGATTTATAAAGATTTTACTTTTTTAGGGAAAATTATTTTAGAAATAGTTACATACTAATCATAAATGGAGAAACAACTAGAGAAGGCAAAGAAGATCCTAGAATTTGCTCCTGAAGAAGAAGTGGATCAATATTCTTTAGATCAGCTAGAGAAGCGTATATACAAATGGAGAAATGAAGAGGTCAAGTATCTATCTAGACTCGAATATTTTATCAATGGTAAGGAGTATAAATCATTTCTAGAAGCAGTATATGATATCGAAGATTATGAAAAGATGAAGATAAAATTTTTACAACCCAATCTAGACGGCAAATGGAATTTTTCCAGGCCTACTAAAGAGCTGAAGGAGAAACAAGGTAAGGGGATATGCATATCCTTTGATTATGATCCTACCTCGTTAGATAAGTGGGCAAAGGCTACAAAATCCCATCGGGACAAAGTGATGGTAAGGGCATTTCTGACTAAATTTTTCTACCCGATCTCAATAAATACAAAATCATCCTATCATCAGGCAGAAGAGATCCCTCGTCAATACAATCCAAAGCTGAAGAAGATCAAGGATCTGTGGGGAGATATAAGGAGTGGAGTAGTGCCTTTCGAAATAAGATTCTCGATGTATACTAAAGATGACAGATATACGTTGATAATAGATCCTTTCGAAGACAGACTGAAGCCACATCCATTGAAGGATATCACACTTATCCAGAATAAAGATAGAAATGCTTTAGAGTATCTTAAATTCGATAAATTGATAGCCAATATAGACCTCCCACCTCTTACAAAGAATGTCCTTGAATTACTTTTCGAAGCCGATGAGATGAGGTTGTTCGATATAGCTCACTCGTTCAAATTAGACAGGAATGTTGCTGAAAACAATCTAAGAAGTTTGGAAAGTAAAGGTTTGATCGAGAAGAGTAAAAGAGTTCATTACAATATAAATATGGATAAGGTATTTGAAGAGGCTGAAAAGATAAAATAGATTTTTAATTTTTGTCAGGTTTCATCTTTTATCAGGTCACCTATTGTGAGTCCTCCTGAATTTTCATTAGATTTGATATTCGTAGGTTCGATCTTTTCCTGTAATTCTATTTCTAAAGTATGCTCTAATTTCTTCCTAAGTTCATCACTCGGACGCATATCTCCTCTTTCTAACTTTGCTATAACTGATTTTTTCTCATGTACTTTATCAGCGAGTTCTTCCTGATCCCAATCATTATCTAAACGTCCATTTTTGATCCTATCTGAGTAATCAAATGCTAGAGTTTTCTCACCTTCATCTCCTAAACCTTTAGAGTTTCTTTTTCTTTTCTTTTCAATCCTTTTTAGCACCTCATTGGTAGTATCAGATTTTTTGCTTGTCGAGAATACTTCTTTACCATATTTAGCACATTCAGGACAAACATTAATTTCAGAACCTTCAATATTTACTGTCTTTGTTTTGGCCACTTCTTTTCCACAAAGTTCGCAGTTCATAAAAATGCACCCAGCTAGCTACATTATCCAATAGAGTGTTCAATAATATAAAGGTTATCTATAAGAACTAAATATGAAGTTTAAAGAACAAGGTTATTGTACATAATAGTTAATAATACATATCCATATTTACAGGGTTATAATTGAGAAAATTTTTATATCCCTATAACTATTAGAAGAAAGACTACTTAAGGGGTCTTTAAAAAATTATATAAAGTGATATTATGGCTTCAAATAAAAAGTCTAAATCTGGTGATTGGTTCGACGAGCTGGACGCTGAGTTAGAAGAAAAGACAGAAGAAGTTTTCCGCGATTTAGGGGAGAGGGATTCACGAATGGCAGAACTGAATCGCCAGTTTATAAAGGATTTCTGGAGAATATGGATAAGGTTCGAGAAGTTGAATGTTCACTTCAGTATACAACCTGATTACAGTTCATTTGCACACTTTAAGGAATTCCCAGAGGATTGGGATTTTAAAGAAGATTTTGATTTTTCTGCAGTTAGAAAGATAAAATTGATGGATAAAACCCAGGAAGACAACAGAACAGGGGATACACTACTGCTAGAATACTACACTGAAGAAGAAAAACTACATCTAGGTATGTTCTTCGAATACTGTGAAGGAGAGACATATTATAAGTACAGTGGATGGAAGAGAATATTTGCAAGATATCAGTTATTCGATACCGAATTCCCTATAGATGATGATACGGTAGAAGAGATACATGACACACTCAAAGAGATAATCAAGAAATGGTATGAATCACATCTCAAGAGAGACAGAGAATTAATAATAGATCATATCGAGGATAACTTCGAGAAGTTAGAGGAATATCCAGAGTAAACCCTTTTTCATTTTTCTTTGTTTTTTCACTTATCGATTTTTCACTTTCACCAGATTTGATTATGTTCATCCATAGGATGTTTTTCAGATTGGGTAATCTACTTTTACCAACCCCCCTCGAAAATGATTAAATAATACTAAGGCCTCACTGACACTGTCTTCCGCAGGAGTGTGAAAGATCACATTTGTTAAGAGGCGGAGGACATTGATTCGCAAAAAAACGAGCGTGAATAAATATGTCTGATAAAGAAGAACTCGCGCCCCACATAGAAGATATAAAACGGGCGTTAAATGAAGAAATAAGTAAAGAACAGATCGAAAAGGAACTCAATACATACATCGATGTGTATGGAGTGCCCTTGGGAAGTGCTAAAAGATCAATCGTAAAGAAGTATGAGGGAGATCCTCAAGAGCTGTATGTCAGTTCCGATAAGAAAGTCGAAGATATACAGGGAGATGAGCAAGGACTGACATTGAAGGCGAGGATCGTTTCTCTGAATGAGAAAGAGATCGAAGTAGATAATGAACCTAAACAGATCTATTACGGTATTTTAGGTGATGATACGGGCACGGTCCCGTTCACAGCATGGGAACCATTCCACGTGGATGTGGACAAAGGTGATGTAATCAAGGTGGAGAACGCCTACGCCAACATGTGGAACGATAAACCGCAGTTGAATCTGGGTTCTAGGACTTCGATCAAGAAGTTAGATAAGGATGAATTACCATCATATAGTAGTGAGCCGCAGGTCTGCGATATAAAGAACGTACGTGAGGGTATGAGAAATATCCAGGTAACAGGTAGGATAATGGATGTTGAACAGAAAACTGTGAATACAAAGAACGGAGAGAAAGACCTTTATTCAGGAGTGATCGCAGACGAGAGCGGTAAAGTACAGTTCAGCGCATGGCATGATTTTGGTTTGACTGAAGATGATGTTGTTTCTATCAAAGGTGGATACGTCCGATCATGGCGTGGTATACCTCAATTGAGTTTTGACGATAATGCTGAAGTCAACTTTTTAGATGATTCTGAACTACCGCCAGCGGATGAATTGAGTGATAGTTCTATATTGACTATATCTGAACTCGCAAAACGCGGGGGGGCTGTAGATGCAGTCGTCGATGCAGTGATGATAGATGTCAAAAGCGGCAGTGGACTGATATTCAGATGTCCTGAATGCGGTAGGGTCATTCAGAAAGGCGCCTGCAGAGTACACGGCAGAGTAGACGGGGAACCAGATCTAAGAGTAAAAGGTGTACTAGATGACGGTACTGGTGCTTTAACAGTGATAGCCAACCGTGAATTGACCGAGAAGATATTGGGATACGATCTAGAAGAAGCCATGGATACAGCAAGAGATAAGATGAACCAGGATGTAATCAAGGATGAACTTGAAGAGAAACTCATCGCTCAGCCGATACGTGCTAGAGGAGATATCACGAGTGACGAATACGGACTCATGCTCATAGCTAAAGATATCGATTACAAGAAGATCGATGTGGAGGAAGAAGCCCGTGAACTTCTGGACGAGGTGAGAGTATGAGTGTCTTAAACCACTCTTTATCTTTTAACATGAGGTGTTATGAATGAGTATGATTCAACGTGAAGTTGCTTGGAGGATTTTTGCTAGAGAATTCAATGATTCAACATTAGAGATCGAAGGTGAGGAAGAAAGATCGCCTTCTCACCTGATCACACCATTGGGTGCTCAGGTCAACAGGCTATATGCAGTCGGTGTTCTTACAGAGATCGAGAACAAAGGAACACCTGAAGAACCGTTATGGAGAGCAAGGGTCACTGACCCGACAGGTACGTTCTTCATATCTGCAGGTCAATATCAACCCAATGTAGCCACGACTTTGGCCAATATGGAACCACCGTTGTTTGTAGCCGTGGTTGGAAAAGTAAGTACCTACCAACCCGACGATGAAACATTTTTGACTTCGGTCAGGGCTGAACTAGTGAAGGAAGCTACTGAAGAACAGAGAGATCACTGGATTCTAGAGGCTGCGAGAGGTCTGAAGGAAAGAATAGAGATGGCTTCTGAAGCTTCGAAGATGGAAGAAGTATCTGCTGAAGAACTGATAGAGCTCGGTTATGATGAGAAATTAGCATCGGGTATAAAGAAATCTAAAGAACATTATCCATCGATACCATTAGAACAGTACGAAAGGATGCTGGAAGACGCACTCAGGTACGTACTGCCTGAGTATGAAAGTACTTCTCTAGAAGATGTAGCTGAGGAAGAAGAGGGCGAAGAGAAGGACGAAGAATTGGAAGAACTGGTTCTAGAGATCATAGAGAACATGGAAGAAGGTGAGAACGGTGTTCAGTACGAGGATGTTATGAATAAAGCGATGCAGGAAGAGAATATCTCACAGGATGATTTCGAAGAAGTGGTCAACGATCTGAGAAGCAGCGGTAAGATATACGAACCAGTGCTGGGGAACTTGAAGAGGATCTACTGATTTCCTCTTTTCACAATTCTTTATTTTCTAATTAACCATCGTTTCCTAGTTTTGATTTTTATTGTAATAGTAATCATCAAAACACCGATTAATATTGATACTGCAAATGGTGATATTTTACTGAGTATCTCGTCTGGTTTAGCCACGTTTAAACTCAAACCAGAAAAGGAAACCCAATACTCATTCTCGCTAGGAATTACAATAGGTAATAATTGCCAGTTTCCTCCCTGAGCTATACTAAATTTTAAAGTCTTATTTTCATCACCAAGGTCTTCAGGAAATTTAAATACTTCATGATCAACGTTGTAAATATTGTCAGTTTTCTTTTTCATAGTTTTGTACCATTCGCTGTAAAATTTTATTCTTGACATAGAAAAATGTTCGTCACTATCTTCTCCCCATTTCTCTTCATATCTAATTTTCCAATCTTGTTTCATTATTATAAACTTAATTTTAAAATTTATATCTTGCAAATCTATATTTTCTCTT
>CAYSTL010000004.1:0-5502 GCA_964433785.1 uncultured Thermoplasmata archaeon | reverse complement strand
CATTATTATAAACTTAATTTTAAAATTTATATCTTGCAAATCTATATTTTCTCTTGCCTTTATATTGTATTTAATCTCATATTCTTCATCAGCCTTTAGATTTATCCTATTCTTTGAATATAGAATTCTTATACTACCATTTGTCATCGCACCCATAAATTTTTTATAAAAATGATTGTCAGCATCTGTTTCTTTTTTTCCAAATTGTTGTGATTTCGATTCCATATTTTGTGCTTTTATTGGAATAACAAAAGCGGAAGATAAAATTAACACAATGATAATTATGGTAAAAATATCTGTTTTTCTCATACGTTCACCTCTCTAATCATTAAATAAGATAAAACAAGGGTTATAGCGACTCCCAACAAAGGCACATAAATCAATGTATAATCAACAAGACCATGGTGAATAATACAATAATCCATGTAAGTTAAAGCTCTGAAAGGAAAAGCAATCAGCATCAAATAAGTTTTTACGTCATATACGAGTTTATCAGCTTCGAAAAAACCCATCGTAAATGTAAATATAGTATAGACTAAAACAAACAGCATTGTAGAAAGAACCTTTTTAGTTACGATGCTTACAATAATCGATAGCAGAAAAACAAAAAGTCCACAGATAAAAGCCATAAAAATGAAATTAAATCCCCAAGTCATCGTCAGTAAGGAAATATCACCCCAAGTTCTTAATGAGAAATAAGTTTGGATATAGGTGACTATAGTTACTAAAGATAATAAAGAAAAGCCGGCCATCAGTTTGCCTGTGTATACGACTGTCCTTCCTGAAGGAAGCATAAATAACGAATGTATGGTTTCATCTTCAAATTCCTTGCTATAAAATTTACTACCTAAATAACCTCCATACAAAATAAAGATCAATGCTCCAGTAAAACTCACACCAGTTATGATAGTTGAAAAAGAAATAGGATCCTCAGGAGTAGTTTCAAAAAGATTTGATGTATAGAAACTAACGAAATTCAATATCAATATGATAATGACCACTATGGGAAGTGAGTAATCTAATATGCTAGATCTTATAGAATGATGAATTACATTATAGATAGATCTTAACTTGTTCATTCAAAAACACTCCTGTACATCGAATCAAGAGAACCGTGTTTCAAGGAAAATTCTATATCATTTTCCATGAACCATTTCAGCACCTTAGTATCTGCTCCTTTTTTGTTGGATATCTGAATTATAAATGTGCTATCATTGTTCTCTACGTCTATGACAATTCCGACTTCATCTTTAACTTTTAAAGCTTTAGTGATATTATCCTCATCTATGGTCAAAGCAATCTCTCGGACCGTCTCAGTGCGGTTAGAAACCTCTGAAGGTTCACCATGGTCGATTATTTTCCCCTTCTTTATCAGTACTACCCAGTCACACATCTCTTCTATATCTTTTAATTGGTGAGAAGATATCAATACAGAACATTCATTCTTTTCAGATATATCCTGTATTATCTTATTGATCTTATGTTTTATTATCGGGTCAAGACCTGAGAGGGGTTCATCGTATATAAGCAACTTTGGATCGTGTAAAAGAGTTCTTGCTATACCAAGACGTTGTTTCATACCGTTAGAATAGCCCCTTATCAGATCGTCTTTCCGTTCAAATAAACCGACCATCTCAAGCTTATCATTTATTTTTTTATCAGGATTTTTAATACTGTATAGATTTGCAAAATATTTCAAATATTCTTTCCCTGTCAATCTGTCATAATAATTCCTACTTTCACCCATAAAACCTATCTTGGATTTATTAATCTCATCTTGTCTAGAACCCATTATGGATATTCTTCCCTCAAATTTATGTAGATTTGTTAGACACTTGATTAAAGTCGTTTTTCCAGCACCGTTCGGACCAACAAGTCCTGCTATCTTACCTTTTGGTATAACAAAATCTACTCCTTTAAGTGCTTCTAACTTCCCATACGATTTATGCAGATTCTCTACTTTTAATATTGTTTCTTGAACCATATCACTGCTCCTGCGATTATTGCTGAACATCCACCGATTACGGCAGGCCAAAACCACCAAGGTTCCGGATAATCGCATATCTCCATAATAAATGATGCATTTACTCCTTTCGACCGTTCACTAGCCGACACTATTGTTAAAAAGGGCATGTGATTTACATCCCAGTGGTTATAATCATTTCTGATCTCCAATGTTATCTTTCTACTCCTTGATTCATCATAATCAACAAGCTTTCCATCATTATCCTCAAAAACGTAGGCTCTAATCGGTACATCAGATTTTATCTTGACCTTGATGTAGTTATCATCGTGGTTAATTCCATGTACGGTGGATGTGTGACCAAAAAGATTGTAAGTTCTTACTCCTCCGATGAAACTTATATCTTGATATCTGTCGAAAGGTTGGTTCCATGTCCTGTTAGAACCATAGAATACTGTTAATTCACCAGCTGTCTTTAACCTTAGTGTTGAAGTATTCGTTAAGTCGTATTTATTCATCCCACCATAACCTAAGTTAATTCGAGTATTTGAATAAGAATCAAATACTGTACCATTTGGATAAAACAATTTGAAGTATGCTGGTTTATAATCAGGTGGTAGATCTTCTTCAGTGTAATTTGGAGGTTGTTTAAAACGCGTATAACCATCACCAATATCTACTTCGTTAAGCAGTTGAGGTCTCTTCCAGTGATCTGCTACAGTAATATTCCGATCAAGGTCTGTACTAAAATAATGTGGGAAAAACAGGTCTTCAAACTTTTCTATCGATTCCCCCGTTCTATCATAATACTTTGGTTCTCCTTTCTTCTCAGCAGGAACTTCACCCTTTATTGGATTTAAACCAAAGGATAAAACTATCAACGATAACACAACGAGACATGTAATAGTCTTAATTTTTTTCATATCAAAAATAGATGAATAGTAATATATATATCTTTCGATTTAAGGTATCAAGGTGAATAAAATCGAAAAAATAAAATGTGATATTAGAAAATATATAACAATAGCAGTGATCTTCAGTGTACTTTCCTTACCTGCTTTGGGTAGTGTAAGCGCGTTTAACACACCTGGAACCAACATGTACGAGAAGTTAGACATGAGTAATGGAATGACATATATTGATGTTGTTGACCATAACAAGGTACAAGCTAGAGCGTGGGTTTTCCAATCAGAACTCGATAGTATTACATTTGTCACTGTAGTTCAACTTCAAAGAACATCTTCATGGAAGACAGAAACATATAAACAAAAAATATTCAGTGATGGAATAGACGTTTGTAAAACGAAAGCAATGGGTGCAGGATATTCTCCACATCCTTTGAATGATGGTAATGGATATCCTGATTTTACAGGTGACAAGATAGACGATGCTTCTGCAGCTGATGGGGTTCTCGTTAATGATAACTGGAAATATGCAGATTGGATTGTGAAGAAAAAAGAAGATGATACAAAGTTAAAATCTAGATGGGACGGAGGAGATTGGGCTGAGACAGATAATTTCCAAGGTGCTTATATAGGAACTGCTCACTATGGAAGTGGTGGGTCAGACGGAATTACAATTGACATATACAAATGGCACATTTCAAACGGATGGGGATGGAATGAACAAGATAAATATGTTGGTGAACAGGTAACAATATATCCAAATGTTTAGATGATCTAATAAAAAACAATTTTTTCATTTTTTATCACTTTTATTCTTCTGCCTTTCGATAGCCTGTTTTAGATCGAGGTCCCCTTCTACGACCTTTTTAGCCAGTTTTTTAGATATAGTTATGTCTCCTACACTTTTGATCCTGCTTCTTCTCTGAATTTCCCTCATCTCTCCGTCTGTAGCTTCTATCTCGTATGTCCCTGACAAGAGTTGCCCCTCGGTCAGTGCTATCTTTTTAGCAGCCTCTAAATCCGGTTTTTCTCCTAGGATAGTTGTATCATCTTCGTTCACCATCTCTTTTCTAGCTGCTAGTCCTTCAAGAGAATTGATAGTCCTGTTCCTGTTAGTCTTGTCACCATGACCTATCTTGATAGTCATCCTTTTGAAGTTGTATCCTTCGATATAGTGATCGATGATCTCTCTCACGTCTTCTGGTGAATCGGCATATTCGGTCTCCAATACTTTTCCGTCGCCCATGAGAGCTACACCTGGTTTTGTACCTGGATCTATCCCAACTATCATGTGATTGTAAGATATCTTCCCAGATAATCTAGATAGGGCCTCCCTCACACCTTTTCTAACATCATCATCTACAGCTACGATATTATCGAATTCAATCGCTTCTGATTCCTTCTCCGTAGTTAAAATCACATCTACATTATTAGGTATATCATCTGCAGCCGATAAACTAACAAAAGGTATATCCCTCTGTTTTAATTCCTTCACAATATCGTAGTAGAACTTGAAATTATCCGTAGCTACAGCTAGTATTTTCACGGTTGTTAATCTATGTTTATGGATATATCTTTTTTGAAAATAATGTGAGATATTAGAGAATAGATGTAATAATAAGAAAAAAGGGTTTTAGAGTTTTTAATCTATTTCGGGAGCCTCTTCGATAAATCCTGCGTCCATTAAGGATTGCGTCTTTTCTCTGCTCTGCTTGATGTATTTCTCAGCTTTTTCTCTGAGTTCTTCTTCAGAGAGCTCTCTTCTAGCAATTCCTTGTTCTATCGCTTTAAGGCCGACTCTTACTGCCTGTCTTATGTAAACTTCCGTGTTCTCCATAGTAGGTACAAGGTATTCTTCATTGATACCCTCTTCCTCAGCAACCTCAGCTATCGCATAGGCTGCCTCGATGTGCATCTCATCTGTGATCGTTTTAGCCCTTACATCTAAAGTACCTCTAAATATTCCTGGGAATCCTATTGAATTGTTAATCTGATTGGGGAAATCGGATCTTCCTGTACCTACAACTCTAATTCCAGCATCTTTAGCTTCCCACGGCCATATTTCCGGTATAGGGTTCGCTACTGCGAACAGAATTCCATCGTCATTCATACCTTTCAACCATCCTTTCTTGATCGTATCTGGACCTGGTTTGGAAGCTGCTACGACTACATCCTTACCTTCGATGAGTTCTGGGATTCCGCCTTCCTTCTGTTCCTTGTTTGTTTTCTGTGCAAATTTCCATTTTTCAGGAGTTGTTTCTTCATCCAGATCTTCTCTTCCTGGATGTAGTAATCCTGTAGAATCGCATAACGTTAGGTTTTCTTCAGGAACACCTGCTTGAAGTAAGGTTCTTGCTAAACATAGATTAGCTGCACCAGCACCTATCAGTCCTATCTCTGCTTCTTCTAGTTCCTTATCTACTACCTTTAATCCATTGATAATTCCAGCAAGAGTGATAGCCGCTGTACCCTGTTGATCATCATGCCATACAGGTATGTCCATCTCTTCACGGAGTTTGTCGAGAACGTAGAAACATTTCGGTTTTGATATATCTTCTAGGTTGATACCACCAAATGATGGTGCAATCCATTTGACTGTCTGAACTATATCATCTGGATCATGTGCGTTCACAC
>CAYSTL010000003.1:18293-33201 GCA_964433785.1 uncultured Thermoplasmata archaeon | reverse complement strand
AGTGGACCCAGCGGGATTTGAACCCGCGGCCTTCACCTTTCCCGCAACAGGTTGCCGATCATCCTCGGTTATCACCTGCGGATGCGAAGGTGACGATCTGCCAACTGATCTATGGGCCCAAAACGAACTTTGTGAGTTTTGGATGCATAGATAGGAGGAATCGCAAATTTTCATAATTGGCTGTGAACAGGAAAATCCTAATTTCCTGTGAATCTCCGATTCCTACACATCTATGGGCCCGATAACTTTATCGAAGAATTATTGTAAAGGAATATAAGCGTTTTTTGGATGAATAAGACGAATTAAGAAAGACTCAGCGGAACGAAGTAATTTTCATAATTGGCGTGAACAGGAAAATCTTATTTTCTTGTGAATCTTTTATTGAGCCAATATCTAAGTCTCCTAGATCGAATTTATCTATAATTTCTCTTTCAGATCCATCATCTTCCTAAGATCTAATTCGAATCCAATCACAGGATTTTCCAAATCAAATCTTTCTAGTACTTCGGGATGAACTTCACCATAAAATCCTATTTCTTCGTCATCAACATTTATGCCAGCACATCTTCCCTCAACGAAGCTGTCATGCTCTTTTGATCCAAAACTTACATCGATATCAAGATTATCTAGAAATCCCTGCATCAACGACTTCATCTCTGAGAATCCTGCTTCAGGGTGTGTGACAGCTCCTGCTGTTTTAGTAAACTGTTCATCATTTACAACAACATCTCCGATCTCGAAAATCTTTTGAGGTAGTGACTTGTTCCTGTTCTCTCTAAGGTTCGATAATAGCGAAGGTAATAACCATTTTCTTAAGCATGTACTGTCCTCTGTGACAGGATTCTTCACCAAAGATAACTCATCACCCTCTTCAGATATTATGCCGGTTTCCTTTTCAGGGTTACTCAGAGGATAATTCATCACTTCTGTGAATCCATAACCTACCAGTAAGTCAGTTATCGAATTTTTAAGCTTATCATCTTTTAACCTTTTACCTATCGTTACTTCTTCTGGCATAGTTCCTTCAAAGTTGTCATAATCGAAGCCTATAGCGATATCTTCCACTATATCCCAGGGATGTAATATATCATGACGATATGCTGGTATTTCGACCTCTATTTTTTCATCTTTGATTTTACCGTCAAATCTCATCTTTTCTAACAATTGTAATACTTCTTCATCTTCTAATTCAACACCCAACAATCTACTGCACTCTGATGGATCGATTTCTATTTTATCAGTACCGAGATCAGGATAAATCTTCTCCTGAGAACCATACTTGACCGTAGTAGTGTAAATATCTGCCCCTCTTTCGGCAAACATAGTACACAATATATTTAATGTGTACTCTAACATCTTTTCATCAGTACCTGTCATATCGATGAATAGAGTATCGCTATCTTCTGTTACCTGTGTCAATTGACCGTTGATAACCGGCGGGAAAGAAAGAACGTTATCATCAGAATCAAGTATAACTGGATATCTCTCTTTATCTTCTAATATATGAGCATATTCTTTACCCTTCTCATGGCGTTCTAATATCTCACCTAAATTCATTTCCCTATGTTTCTCAAGAGGAACAAAGCTTATCTCTTCAGGTCTTACCGCTTTATACACAAAGGGTGGTTTTATAGGGTCAAAATCATGTACTCCGATAGCTACCTTTTCTCTATTTCTTCCCAAAGTCAGGTGTAGTTTTTCCTGCAGATCCATCAAAGATTTAAGTATATCTTCATCTAAATCTATATTTTTGACGAAAGCAGTAACTATATAGGGTCTTACATCCTGAACGCTGAGTTCCACTTCAGTTTCTATGTCTGATTCTTTAGTTTCGTATCTTTTTAGACCAGTTTCCTTACCTAAAAATCCTTTAACTGCTCTTCCTATACCTTCAACAGAGAGTAGATCACATCTGTCTGGATTAACTTCTAACTCCCATTCTTTATCTTCTATTGATTCTATCTCGATCCCCAGCTTGGGAAGAGCATCTAGTAGATCTATTTCATCTGCATCGGTAAACTTCAACAGTTCCTCAGAATCAACTGATATTACAGGCATATTTCTGTGATAAGTTTTTACTATATATGGATTTTTGGATTTCTCCTATTCGGTAATTTAATATATACTGATTTATTTTCTTGTTTCAGACATGGAAATAGATGACGATGAGTTAGACGAACTTCAATACGACGAAGATATAGAACAGATAGTCGAAGCTGTTCTATTCTCTGCAGGGAGACCACTAACTATTCCAGAGATAGAAGAGTCTACGGGTAAGGATAGAAAGGATATCAGACAGGCGGTAAAAAAATTGAGAAGAATGTACAGAAACAGAAAGACAGCATTAGAGATTAGCAAGATTGGCAGGAAATACTCTCTACAGTTAAAATCCAACTTCAATAAATACGGTATGGAGATGATGGATCAAGAGATAAATAAACCATTACTCAAAACTGCGGCATTGATCGCTTATTACCAACCTGTAAAACAAAGTGAGCTTAAAAAGATGGTCGGCAGCAAAGTTTACGACCATGTTGATCAATTAACCGATATGGGTCTTATAATATCAGAAGATGAAGGTAGAACTTACTCATTAAGAACCAGCCCTAAATTCCAAGAATACTTTGGATTGGAAGCTAAGGATAGAGATGAACTCAAGAAAATAATCGCTGAGAAAGTAGGTCTGGATAAATAAATCATAACTTCTTTTTTATCTGTGAGAAGACTCCCATCAATCTATGGTATTCCCATTTTGTGATCATTGCTCTCCCCATGATCTTTCTGAACATGATCTCGGTTTTCTCTTTTTTGTGATCAGGATAATCTATAATATTCAGTATTTCACTAAAATAATCATTTAACTTATCTCTATCACCTTGACTGCTCAATTTATCTTCAGGAATCAGATCGAAGTCTTCATTTTCTCTGAATATCTCATATATGACCACACAAACAGCATGTGAAAGATTCATTATAGGGTACTCTTCAGAAGTTGGTATCCTTACGAGCCTATCACAATTTTTCAATTCTTCATTAGATAGGCCCTGATCTTCACGACCGAACATCAATCCAATCTTTCCATCGAAGTCTTTAGTATCATCTGCTAAATTATCAGGTGTTTCGGCTTTTCGTAAAAATTTTTTTTCCTTAACTGTGTTTATGCCAGATGTACCTACGACAAGATCAAAATCTTCTAAGACCTGTTCTAAATCATCATGTATATTTGCATTATCTAAAACATCCTTCGCATGCATAGCTCTTGTATAAGCTTCATCATTTAGTGAAGGGGGGTCGATTAGATAAAGTTCTTCGATGTTAAAATTTCTCATCAATCGTGCTATAGCTCCTATATTACCAGGAGTTTTTGGGTCTACAAGTATTACTGAATATCTTGCCATAGTATTTCAAAAAAGAGAAAGGGTATATAATAATTAACTCCCATAAACGATTTTACCAAAATCTCCTGCATCGCCAGGTGATTCAGGATAAACAAAAGTTTCTTCTTCTACTATATAATCTATATCTTCCTCATACTCAAAAAGGTTAATAGCAAATCCCCTTACCACAGGATAAGGTGATAAATATGTGTAGGTCACTAAAATTCTGCTGTCTCCTAAACGATAAACAGCCATCTTACCAGGAATCCTTGTCAGATCATCTATGTCAATAGCCTCATATACTATCTCAGGACGGAATGATTTTGGATATTTTTCCATTTTTTCTTTTACTGAGCTGATATCATAAGTGGGTTTAATCTGATATATAACCGGATCGATTTCTCCCATTCCACCTCCACTATCTGGACCAATAGGATTTACTTTTTTAAAATGAGCATCCTCATGTACAATGTTAACTGTCACTAGGTGCCAAACTGGTATAGAAATAATCAAAGCTATGATAAGATATACCTGAAATCTTTTCATTTTTTTGTATGAATTCTTAATAATTTTATCATGTCTATCATAGATTCTATCTTGTTCTTTTTTGCCTAAGTTGATCACCCCTCCTTCTAGGTTTTCTTCTTCATTACAGGCAAAACAAAAGTATATTTTTTCTTTCTTAATTTCCCAAATAATTATCAAAGATATCAAAGGTATCAACAGATAATAAATCATTATCTTCCACATATCTATAAATCACCTTTTGAAAAAGAAACATAAAAAGATATAAAAAATTTATGATGAATAATAATTAGACAGATACATTTATTAAATAGTAAATTAATATAAATAAATGATTATGCATATTCATTCAATACTTTTCTAAATAAATCCTATATAATCAAAAAAGTTCTTAATTTTAGCTAAAGCTGTTTTAAAAACAGATATATAATTAAAAATAAGAAAAAAGTATAATTATTTTTAGATCGGATCGATAGATCCTAATCTTAGTAAAAGTGTCATCATTCATATAAGATCTGCTAGATTTGAAACTTCAGAAGGACTTAGCGGATAGACTACAGTAGTTTCTCTTTGGATAACGATATCCCCGTTTTCCATAAATTGAAAACCATAACCTTTTATGACGGGATACACACCAAGATAACTATAGGTAATTATGACTCGGTTATCTCTCAATCTATACACAGCTAATCTACCGGGATATCTTGTCAATTCATCCAGGGAAACTACCTTTTTTATCAGTTCTGGTCGGAATTTACTTGGATTGTTCTCGATCTCCCTATAGACTTTATCTATATTATAAGTGGGCTCGATTTCAAAAACTACAGGGTCTACTTTCTGTGGTTTAAGACCTCCACCTATTATTTCTGAATGTACAGAATTATTAGCCCTGTAATCAGCTGCAAAATTCCATAATGGTAACATTATGATAAGAGCAACGAATAGATAAATCTGTAATCTTTTCAAACGGTTTAGAGATTCGGTATATAGTTTTATCTGTTTTTCTTCCCTCATCTCTGCAAATTTCTCAGTTACACCGTATCCTTCTCCTCCCCCACCCATCACGATATCTTTCATAAAATCAATGTAATTTTTCTCTTTTCTTATCTCCCAAAGTAAAGCAAATACGACTATTGGAACCGCGAAATAATACATCAATATGTCTATCATGTAACTATCACCTTCTAGAATTGATGTACGAAATAAAGGTTTCGGACAAATATAAAATAAAAAAGGGAATTTTTAATTTAGACTTAGTTCTGACAGTTTTTCTTTTTTAGGAACGCCATTTTTATCCCATCCTCTTGCTTTGTAATAGTCCTTTAACATTTTTTGAATCTGCTCTTTAGTCAAAGATTCACCGTTTAAATTATCAACAGGAGTTGGTGTAGAGAATTGTTTTGGTACATGTAATTCTTTTTTGATCTCTGGCTTCTGTTTTAAATTAAATAATCTTTCGAGGTTGTAGATCCTTTCCCCGGCCATATACACCTCTTTAGCAGACAAATCAAAACCAAAATGAGCATGTATGAATTCACTCATCAGTTCTGGAGAATAAACACTTCTTCCAGTCAGTTTGCAAGAACCTAGTGTATCGTGCAGTGTTACGTAGTTTTCTCTCCAAGCAACATATTCTTTGTCCTCTATAGAATTTCGATCCCTTTCCATTTTGACCCATTCTCCTTTATCGTTTGTTGTCATACCACCACCAAGTTCTATACCATCACAATCTGATCTAAGATGGCATGCACCTCTAGTAGATGTATAGAATCCAAGACCCATACCTTTCAAAGCCCTAGGATCGTATGCTGGTGGAGTTAATCCATTAACGTGGACTGCGATATCTTGTTTATCAAATCGTTCTCCTATCTTTTTAACACCATCTGCAGCTATATCTCCTAACCCATCTCTAAAAGCTGTTTTTCTGATCAGATCTATAACTGCTTTACTGTCACCAAATTTGATATCTTCATCTATTATACCGTCTTCACTCAATCTCATCAAAAATCCTATCGTGTTCCCCATACCCATGGTATCTATCCCAAGATCATCACACAGGTAGTTTGCTTTAGCTACTTCTCCAATATCACCGATCTCCAGATTGGATCCTAAAGAAAACGATGTTTCATACTCTACATCTACGATGTCTTCGTAAACCTGTCCACATCTGCAGGGACATCTGTTACAACCGTTACTTTCGCTTATATGTTCTTCCCAATAGTAACTACTCAATTTTTCTGCTTCATCAAATTCACCACTTTCCCAGTACCTGGTTGGGAAAATACCTAATTCAGAAGCCATACCACTGAATTTTATAGTTCCGTGACTGCTGTATAAGTCATAGCTATCTTTACCGGCTCCTCCTTCTTTTGTGTACTCGGCAATAGCCTTCTTCCTCAGCTTTGATAGTTCATCTGGATCAACAGGTTCGATATCTTTCCATCCATTTATCACTATACCTTTCAGATTTTTCCAGCCCATTACAGCACCTAAACCTGTCCTTCCAACCTGTCTATCATCACCTGAAATTATAGCGAATTTGACCAAGTTTTCACCAGCTGGTCCGATAACAGCAGCTCTTCCACCATGTCTTTTCTTAAGTATCTCTTCAGTTTTTTCGGTACCCATCTCTTCGAATTCCATGCATTCTTTTATATCGATTCCATCTTCACCGATGACCAAATAGCTCAGTTTTTTACTCTTACCTTTTATCACAAGTGCATCATAACCTGCCTTCTTCAATTGTTCCCCGATTCCACTTCCAAAGAAACCCTCTGCCATTATACCGGTCAAGGGAGACTTTGAGTAAAATCCACACTTCTCCGTCATGGGTACTTTACTCCCATTCAATGCCCCAGGTACAAATATAAGAGGATTTTCTTCTGAAAAGGCTTCTATTTTACCTTTAGTTTCTTTGTTCAGAAGATATATGCCTAGACCGTTTCCTCCAAGGTATTTTCTCATTATCTCTTCATCGATCTCTATATCTTCTATGTTTTTAGAATTAAGATCTATTTTCAATAATTTATTCCAAGCACCGGCCATAGAATCACCTATACAACATTATTTATGGTTAAAAGATCTACCAATAATGAATAACCGGTCTCTTCTTTTCCAGCACCTGGACCTATTATTGTAACTTCTCCTAAATGGTCTGTAGTAAAGGTAAGAGCGTTTGTAGGTCCCATGACATTTGCTAAAGGGTGATCTATCGATAGTTTTTCAGGGCTTACTTTGGCCTTTACACCATCTTCAGTAATTTTTGTTTGAGCTACCAGTTTCCATCGGTATCCATTTTCAACAGCTTCTTTAACATCTTCTAGAGTCAATCCAGTTATCCCTTCTCTCTCCACATCGTGTAACTCTAGTTCTGCTTCCATCAATGTGTTTGAAAGGATAACTGTTTTACCCTGTGCATCTATACCTTCAACATCACCAGTTGGGTCGGCTTCTGCATATCCTAATTCTTGAGCCTTTTTCAAGGCTTCCTCATATCCCATACCCTCTTCCATCTGGCTTAGGATGTAATTTGTGGTCCCGTTTACGATCCCTTTGATCTCAGATATATCACAACCAGCTAAGGATTGTTGTGCAAAATTTATTGCTGGAGTTCCACTAAGAACTGTACCTTCAAATCGGTAATAGACATCATTTTCTTCGGCTAATTTTAAAAGATTCTTCAATTCATTAGCAACTGGACCTTTATTGGTACTTACGACGTGTTTACCGCTCTTTAGAGCATTTTTTACATGATCTAAAGCGGGTCCACCTGTTTCCATGTCGGTATAAGTAACTTCTACCATTGTATTAGAGTCACTTTTCTTTATAGTCTCGATCGGACCCCAATCATTTGATTTAGGATGGTCTTTAAGATCTCCATCTTTTTCTAATGTATCCATGATCTCTTTCAGGTCCAACCCCTTCTCATCATGAACTGAACCCAACTTCATATCATTTATAGAAATAACTTCATATTCAAATCCATACTTTTCTTTTAACCAATCCTTTTTACCGATCAGTATCTCTGCTAAACCCTGACCTACTACCCCAAATCCTATAAAATCTATTTTAAATTTCATTTGCTCCTCTCCTTTTTTTAATATCGAATCTTAAAAGAATGTTATAAAACTTACTTAATATTTTCGAAATAGACCAAAAAAAGTAATAAATACAATTCTTTTCTAGAAATGGTGGTAGAATGGAAGTTTTTGTAACCAGGAAGATTCCAGAAATCGGACTGAATAAAATCAGAGAAAAATTTGATACTGAGATCAATCCTCATCCGAGACAACTGGAAAAACAAGAAATAATCGAAGGGGTAAAGGGGAAAGATGCTCTGTTATGTTTACTCACTGATGAGATCGATGAAGAGATCATCGAAGCAGGTAAGGACCTGAAAGTAATCTCAAATTACGCTGTAGGGTACGATAATATTGATGTTGAAGCTGCTACTGAAAGAGGTATCGCTGTTACAAACACACCAGGAGTTTTAACTGATGCCACTGCTGAGATGGCCTGGTCTCTTATATTTGCAGTAACAAGAAATGTAGTTAAAGGTGATAAGTTCGTACGTGAAGATAAGTTCAAAGGATGGAACCCGACTTTGATGATAGGTCATGAGGTCCATAATAAAACGCTTGGAGTAATAGGGATGGGAAATATAGGAAGTTGCGTCGCTAGAAAGGCAGAAGCCTTCGACATGGACGTGCTATATTACAACAGGTCTAGAAAGAAAGAGATTGAGAAAGAAATTGGAGCAGAATATGTTGACTTGGATACTTTGCTCTCTAAGTCAGATATAGTCACCATACACGTTCCTTTGACGGATAAAACTGAAGGTATGATAAGCTGGGAAGAACTTGACATCATGAAAGAAAGTTCGTATTTGATAAACACCGCTAGAGGGGAAGTAGTTAATGAGAAAGCTCTCATAGAAGCTTTGAGATCCAATAAGATAAATGGGGCAGGAATAGATGTCTATTCTGATGAGCCATACGGTGCGAATCCTGATTATTATGAACTAGAGAATGTAGTTCTAACACCACATCTAGGAAGTGCATCACATAGAGCAAGAGATGGTATGTCTGATATGTCTGCAGATAATCTGATAGATGTTTTGGAAGGTAGGAAGCCAAACCATATAATAAATCCTAATGTTTTGAGTGGTCAAGATAAATATTAAATATTATCAATGTAAGGGATGTCATGCTATGATACCGAAAAGGGTCCGAGAAATTGAGTTGAGTGGGATACGAAAGATGTTTGAGATGGCTGATGACGACTGTTTAAACCTAGGACTTGGTCAGCCTGATTTCCAACCTCCTGAAGACATTATTGAAGCTTACAAGGATGCTATGACTGAGGGGAACAATGGATATGGTTCTACATTTGGTCTAGAACCTTTAAAAGAGGAAATCGCAGATCATTTGACAAAATATAAGAGTGGGATCACCAAAGACAATATAATAATTACAGTGGGAGCAACTCAGGCATTTAAAATAACAACTGAAGTCCTGGTCGATGATTCTAGAGAGGTATTATATCCTGAACCGGGTTTTGTATTGTACGAACCACAGATCAAATTGGCTAGAGGGGAACCAGTCTCATATCCCGTACTGCAGGAAAATGAATTCGTTCCAGATCTAGATGATCTTGAAGAGAGGAGAACTGATGATACCAGTGCCATCATACTGAATTCTCCTGGAAATCCAACCGGTGGGGTATTCCCAGAAAAAGATGTTAAAGAAATAATCGAATGGGCACAGGATAACGATATCATAATAATATCGGATGAAGTTTACGAGATGATGATATACAAAGGTGAACATAATTCATTTTTGAATGATGATTATGATAATGTAATCAGTATCAATTCCTTCTCAAAGACCTTTGCAATGACAGGTTGGCGGATCGGATATCTTACTACGAAGGAAGAATGGATAGATCAGATCGGAAAGCTGCATTATTACACGATAGCATGTCCACCTAACCCAACCCAACATGCTGTACTTTACGCTATGAGAAACAGGATGGATTTCATAGAAGAGATGAACGAGACTTTTAAAGAAAGAAGAGACATCATTGTAGATAGATTGAATGATATTCCTGGTTTCGATTGTCTGAAGCCAAGAGGAGCATTCTACGTGTTCCCATCATTTGATTTTGATATCACTTCCAAAGAATTAGCCATGAAACTTTTACATAATGGTGTATTGGCAACTCCTGGAAGCGCATTTGGACCTACTGGAGAAGGACATCTCAGATTTTCATATGCAAACTCAACAGAAAATATAGAAGCAGCTATGGATATAATAGAGGAGGTAGTTGCGGACCTGGAAGTTGAATGATGAAAGATGTATTGATGCTGTGTGTTAGATATCCTCCCGCACCTGGAGGGGCAGAAACTCACGTAAGATCGATCAAAAAAGAATTGGGTGATTTAGGATACTCAGTAAAAGTTTACACCAGTGATCTATACAAAGAATTTCCCTTTACACGTTTGAATGATACCGAAAGTAATAAAGATATCAAAAGACACAGGGCTTTCAGTCTACCTGGAGACCTTCATTATATATTCTACCCCTCATTGATGAAATCACTAGCATCAAATGATTTTGATATATATCATGCACATTCTTATGGTTACTTTCACGTGAATGCATCTGCTCTTTTTAAACACATAAAAGATACACCATTCATTTTGACACCTCATTATCATCCAGAGTGGAGCATGTGGGGTGGCAAGAAAAGAAAAATCATCAGAGGTGTTTATGATTCTCTGATAGCCCAAAAAGTTATCGATTCTGCTGATAGGATAATCGGTGTTTCTAGGAACGAGATGAAACTACTGAAAGATAAATTAGATGTTCCTGAGAAAAAGATAAGGATCATTCCTAACGGAATAGATGAGGAAGAATTCACATCTATTCCTAAAGGAGATCTCTTTAGGGAAAAATACAGTATCAAAGATGAACTCGTATTATTTACAGGTAGGTTAGCGACCAACAAAGGTCTTCTGACTTTGGTAGAATCGATGCCTGAGGTTCTGGAAGAATTTCCGGATACAACCTTCGCTCTTGTCGGAGAAGATGAAGGGATGAAAAGTAAGATCATAAAAAAAGCTGAAAAGTTAGGTGTAAGAGATTCTTTGTTGATAACTGGATATATAGAAGATTATGATGTTTTCAAGTCAGCCTATTCAGCTGCTGATGTTTATGTTCTTCCTTCTGAATACGAGGCATTTGGGATAGTACTTCTAGAAGCGATGATGTGCGAAACACCATGTATAGGAACAAATGTAGGTGGTGTTCCAGAAGTCATAGAGGATGGGAAAACTGGCTACATTGTAGACTATGAAAGAAGTGAAGAGCTTTCTAAAAATATGATACATCTTCTAGATGATGATCAAAAACGGAGAATGATGGGAAAAGCTGGTAGGAAAAGAGTGCTTAAGAAATTTACTTGGGAAAGAGTTGCCCAACAGATTTCCGACGTTTATTCAGAGCTGATATGAATATTTTATGAATGGTTTTCTATAGCTTTTTCATAAACCTCTACTAATCTCTCTGCTGATTTTTTCCAGGTGTACTTTTGAAGAACTTTTTGTCTTGCTTTCTTACCCATTTTCGTTAGATTTTTGTTGAAAGCTTTTATGGTACTTTCAGCAAGTTTATCCGGATCTCCTGGTTTCGTTAAAATCGCAGTATCTTTGGATAATATCTCTCTTAAAGATGGAATGTCAGATGCCAATACAGGTTTTTCACAGGCCATATATTCAAATATCTTGAATGGTGAGAATCCATAATCTACGTCAGGATATGGTGCAACACAAATATCTCCAAGGTTGATGTATTTACGAACTTCTTTATACGGTACTTTACCGGTGAAAACTACTTCATCTCCTGCCATTTTCCTGTATTTATCTATGTCTTTTTCATTGCCACCCACTATAACTACTTTAAATTCAGGATATTCTTTTTTGATCATTGGTGTAGCTTTCAATAAAGTATCTATGCCGTGCCAAGGTCCCAATTTACCGACAAAGACCATGGTTTTTCCTTTCAAACCATATTTTTCTTTTAGATAACTGCTCTTTTTCATGGGTACAAACTGTTCTAGATTTACTCCATTTGGTACAACGTCAATTTTTGAAGTATCACCGCCCCATGAATCACCGATTATTTTTTTTAACGTTTCAGAGACTGTAAAACTTCTTTCGGTCCTATCTATCAATCTTCTGCAGAATTTCTTAGCGTAACCGTGCATCAATGGGAATTTTAAGTAATTAGAATGTCGATATTCCATCTCTATCCAATCATCATCTATCTGTAATACTACAGGAATATCGTGTTTATTAGCCATTTTTGTAGCAGTTCCACCAAATAGATATCCTCGATCATGGATTATGTCATATTCATTATTTTTCAAAAGTTTTCTTAATTTGGATTTAGTATCTATGTTGAAAAATAATCTTGCTAAAGGAATATCTTTGGAAAACACCTTTTTAATATCGATATCTGTTTCTCCATTACCTTCTCTAGAGATGATATCGACTTCATGACCCATTTTAGTTAAGTTTTCATAAAACTCCATCTGATGGATACTTTGGGCCATCTTAGCGGGTATACGTACACTCGGACATGACATCAAAATCTTCATTTCAAAACCTCATGGGTAAAAAGGAATTAAACTTTTTGTTAACCCTTGTATTTTTCATATAAATATCCATAATGGGTGAATATCTTCTCTATCCACTTCATGCATACTAAACCTATTTTCTTGGTGAACCTAGTTGTTTTCCCTCTCTCTTTAATTTCTTCTATTATCTCAGGAGAGGGAGGTATATAATATATCGGGTTCAGAACATTTCTTTTTTCATTATTGTATTTTTGGGGATAGTTTTTGCTTAATTGATAAACACCTCTCCCAAGCCTTATCCATTTTTTTACATGAGACTTGAAAGAACTCCTAGCAGGATGGTACATCTTTATCTCTGGTATGTAGGTCTGTTCATATCCTTTTTCATATACCCTATGTCCAAATTCTCTATCTCCACTTGATATCAAGTTTTCGTTGAATTTACCGACATCATCTATTATCTTTTTAGAAACAGCTAAGCAGCATGTAGGGCAAAAGTGGTCTTTTTCTATATAATTATGCACTGGAAAACCAGTTATTTTATCGTACATGGCTGAAAATGATTCTTTCTCATCTACGATTTTAACGTTCATTCCGATGTATTTTGGTCCAACATCATCGAAGATTTCAACAACTTTTTTTATCCAGTCATCACTAACCCACATATCTGAATCGATGAAAGCTAAAACTTCTCCATCAGCATTATCTATCCCTTTGTTCCTGGCTGCATAGGAACTTTGTATCTCTCTTTCTACGAAAGATCTGATTAATTTAGGATTACTCTTCTCATAATTATCTATCACTTTAGGAGTATCATCCTTAGAATTATTATCGATGACTAATATCTCGTATTCTACAGAAGTATCCTGTTCTAACAAAGAATTCAATGTGACCGATACTCCCTTAGGATCATTGTATACGGGCAGTATTACTGATATCTTCTTTTTGTTTTCATTTTTAGTCATCTTAAGCATCTTTTAATCTAACTATCGATATTAATGTTTATCCTTGTTTATTTCATACCAAGGGACTTCGGTGAGAATAGATTCGTGGGTCTCCAATTTGTGGAACCACAGATCTTTTTCACCGAAAGCTTCGCCATGATCTGATGTGATCACAACTTTTCCATCGATATTTTCTACAAGTTCAGCCGCCTTCTTTAGAACTATCTGTAGATTGTCTTTGTAATATTCTCTCAGCCCTTCTTCTCCACCAGCAGCTCTCCAGGTTCTTTCATAACCGCTTCTTGCTCTTAGCTTCAATATTTTCTTGATTTTCCAAAGTTCTTGCTTTCCAAAAATTTCTTCAAATCTATCTTCGAAAATCACCATTATCTTATCGATAGTTTCCTTAAAATCGTCCTTTTCCTCTTCCTCATCCCCTGCTCTCTTCCTCATGGTATCGAAGGACCCAAAGTTACCTAAGTTCAGATACGGTAGATGGGGCTGCATGTAATGAACTATAGTTTGATTCTCTATGTTAGAATTCAGGAATATGTCATTTAAATCTTGAGGTAAAACCGTTTCAAGCTCATCATTCCATCTTTTATCCCAGGCATCTATTATCCTTGAAAAGTGATCTCTTCCGTTCCAATCGTATTCGTAATCTGGATTACATTTTGATATCGGGATACCATAACCATTCACATAAGGATTTGTGGAAATATACGTCATATCATACTTACCAGGAAAGGTTTTGTAGAGCCATTCACCAGTGCTGGACCCTTCACTTCTTACTTTAAACAGGTCTCCCTCAGGTAGATAATCTTGATGGAATTCTTCAAAATAATCATACCTGCAGGCGTCTAATACGAGGATAACGTCCCAATCTCCTTTTTCTATCAGTTCCTTCTGAGATTGCATTTCAAATTCTCCTTCTCAGCTTTCCCAGCTGTAATCAAAATATTTCTTCATATGATCGCCAGCTATCTCCTCAAAGGTTTCGATCATCTCTTCAGTCCATTCCGGCCATTTATCAATCTCGTATTCCTTAGTAGCGTTTATCTTCCTATCCATCATCTTCTCTATATTCTTCTTTATCTCTTCATTTTCAAGACCTATATATTCACCCATCTCATAGATTCCAGCATAATCTTCATCCTTGAATATATCTTCGAACTTCAGCCTGATGAAATTATCTTTATCTATTAAACTTTCATAGATGATACCATCCTTCTTCTGCCATCTCCAGCATATCTTCTCGAATCTAGACATATCTTCCCACTTATCTCTGTATGGATCATCTTTGAATTCAGAAGCCTTCATCCTTGGATTCCAGTCCTTATCGGTATACCACCAATCTCTGCTCATGCCCGATCTTACGTAATCTCGTCCATCTCTTACTATGTGTATTATCTTGTAGTCATCGAA
>CAYSTL010000003.1:10167-18193 GCA_964433785.1 uncultured Thermoplasmata archaeon | reverse complement strand
GTTATCGATCTTATTAGACCAGATATGGCTAATATCCTAGCAGGCCAGATTATATCGATCCATTTATCTCCGATTATGTAATGTGTCAATCCAGGAACGAACAAGAATATAGCTACTGATATAGGAATGCTGAGTGATAAGGTAGTCCTAAGAGTTCGGTTCAGGCCCTTCTGTAGTTTATCGATATTATCCTGGATCTTGGAATATGCTGGGAAAGTTACCCTACTTATCACATGAGTTATCTCAGTTGCAGGAGTATTGGAAATCTTATATGACAGCTGATAGACACCCAGTGAGATCACTCCCAAAACTCTACCTAAAAATATATCATCACCCTGGGTAGCGATAAATATCACAATACTGGAACCAAATATCCACTTCCCAAATCCGAACATCTCTCTTGCCTTTTCTAGATCAAATTCAAATTTAGGTTTGTATGGATGTAATATAAAAGATGCCACCATCATAAAAAATACTCCTGCTATCGTACCGTAGACCAGTGCCCATACATTACGTAATATGATAGCAAGTACGACAGTTATGATAAATGAAGGAAGGACTTCACTCAAATCGATTAAAAATCTTTTATGGAATTCTAACTCCTTCTCGAAGAGGACAACACCTATGTTCATGAAACCTCTAAAGATCAAAACCAAGCCTATAACCTGGATAACGAGTTCTGCTCTAGGTTCACCAAAGAAATCTGCTATAAATGGTGCTGAAAAGAAAACTATTCCATAAAGTGCTAAGCCTCGTACGGCAAGTGCTGTCCAGGCGGTGTTTAAATGGTCTTTGATTTCGTTTTTATTTTGAATTATAGATTGTTTAAAACCAGTTTTGGTAAAAACCTCAAATGTAGCCAAAGTTAGTAATGCAACTCCCAGTAAACCTATGTCTTTAGGACTAAGTAAAATAGCAACTATCATCAACTTCAGCATCATCAAACCGCGGGTCGCTCCTCTACTGAAAAAACTCCATATCCCGCTTTTTAGAGTTTTATGCTGAAGGGACTCTTCTGTTGGAAGTAGTTTCTTCATCTTCTTCTTAACTGTATGTGAAATACTTTTAACTTCGATTCTATCGGTTTCGAAGATATCTCTAAATTTGCTGTCCTTTATGAATAAGTAAATCGAATACAAAATAAAAGCTGTAAATATTATAGAAAATAGAAATGCAAGATTGGTCGTGAATGTATCGGGGTAAGAAGGTAAATTTCTAACACCTCTAGATAAGGAAGTGAAAGTTAGTATCCCTAATAATGCAGCAAAGACCCTTTTATCCCTGACTGCGTAGAATACAAATGTGGGAAGTACCAGCAGGTAATATTCCCAGTGGATCTTAGGATACATTATCAGGAAAAATGACAAGGTTACTGTGAATATCAAAAAGATATCCCATTTCTTCTTATAACCTATGTACAAGAAAATCAGTTCTACAATACCTATGAATGCAAGTATGAACTTAGATTTGATCATCGAAGCAGAAAAGTAAGAAGTGTTCGAAAGTGTAGCCCAGACCGATATACCTCCAAGTGTACTCTTCGAAGCTGAACCACCATAAAACGTGATGAACCAAAGTGATTTAGGTCCCCAAATGAAATAAAATAACGATATTAAAGATCCCGCAACTAAAGCTGATATAATTATATGCTGGATCCTTTTATTCAATTTTATATCCCAGTCAAAAAGTTGTGCCGGTACTAAAAATCCAGTCCAAACTTTCGTTATAGACCCTAGACCTATAGACACAGCACCCAATTTCTTCCGCTTTTTGATCACCAGGATAAGTGACAAGATGATCGTGAAAGCGATAATACCTTCATCCTGGAACATCGAGTAGAATGTTATCGGATTGATCAAGAAAAGTAAAGATGAGAGGAAAGCTTTATCTTCGCCCCACTCTCTAAAGAGAAAATATATCATCAGTGTATCTAAAAGTACGAACGAGATAAAATAGATATAAAATGAGAGAAAGTAACCCCCGAATTCTACTGATGGTGCAAGTAAAGTAGGTGGGATGAAGAAGAAATTGATCAATGGTGGTGGTCCTGTTCTAACATCTTCGTAAAGATTTCCTCCTTCGATTATAACAGATGCTCTTCTAAAGAACCTGGGCAGATCACTTTTATCGGCTCTAAAATAATACCTCACTTCTCCATCATGATGAAATGTTTTGTTTCCGTCCCAGGTTTCATTATTCCCCTCACTCTGACCTGCAACGTAATCTAACCTTACAATACCACTGCTGTTCCAAGATGTGTTGTAATAAACATTGACCTGACCTACGTGTACTTGAGAAGTGTAGTTATTTGCTTTCCATTTAAAATAGACATTTTCTCCTTCATCGACATCGATAACGTACCTATCTTTAGTCGTATTAGCTTCAGGATAAGTCACCACATCCCAGTCACCCTGGGGCACATCCATAGGAGATGAATCTTCAGGATAGAAAGCAAAACTTGTATTCCTATGCATCGAAGTGTAAACGGCTGCCGAAGGGATGAAGATCAAAGCCCAAACTACTATCAAGACTAGTATTTTCTTTTTGGTAGACCAACTTTTGATTTTTTCCAGTGATCCTTTGAGCTTATCCACTGTACCTATCATCTAACATTTCAATAATAACTTTGCATATATCTTTTTGGATATCATAAATTAAAATCAATTTTACTTATCTTACCATCCTCTTTATAGATTGACATTAATGTATATATGAACAAAATCAGTAGGATTATGGAAGTCAAGAAAGGAATTATTGCAAGTTCTTTCCCCAGCCTTCCAAAAAACATCGTCAAAGTTGATATTATAGTGACCCCGTAAAACAGTATCAAGTACCTATCTCTCTCAGCAGCCAAAATACTCATGAAAGGTAATAGTAGTAAAACATATTCCCAGTGAATTTTTGGATAGAAAGCAAGAAAAATCAAGAAAAATGCTGATATCATCGAGATAGGTTTCCAATCTTTCTTCCAGGCTATGTACCAAATAAAAAATTCTACTAATCCTATTAAGATCAATATAATAGTAGTAGGTAAGGCTCCTTCAGATATTCTGAATACTTTAAGACCATAGTTCCAAAAGGAAATTCCTCCAATATTTTCCTTACCAGCGGTTCCACCATAAAATTTCAGGAACCATAGTACTTTTTCACCCCACGCTAATAAAAAGATTAGAAAGATTAATAGGCCTGATGCTACTATAATACTAAGGTATTTTAATTTTTTAAGACCTTTAGCCATCAGCATAATCGGTATCCAAAATGCGGTCCATATCTTAGCTACAGCACCGATCCCTATAGACAAAGATGATAGATGTTTTCTGTTCCGCGCCAGTAAGAATAAAGGTAATATAATCAGGAATACGATTATCGGTTCATCTTGATGGACTGTAAAGATAGTTATCGGATTCAGTACAAATATCATCGATGCTAGATATGCTTTTGCTTCGTCAAATTCTTTTAAACTCACGAACAAAAGCAGAGCATCTAGGAGTACGAAAAGTGAAAAATAAATATTGAATGATAAGAAAGCACCGCCCAAACTCATGGGTGCGGTCAACACAGTTGGAGGTATGAATAGAAAGTGGATCAATGGTGGTGGTCCAGTTCTTGTTTCTTCGTAAGGATTTTTTCCATCTAATATTATAGACGCTCTTCTTTCAAAAGTCGGTATATCTGTCTCACCGACTACGTAGTAATATTTTATTTCCTTATTTTCATTAAAAATCTTCTCTTTTGACCATATCTCTTTATTTTCAGTGGTATTCTTTCTTCTCAATCTTATCGATTCCCACTCACTTTCAGAATCCTTATACAATAGATCCACAGTTCCTACATGAGATCCTTGAGACGGTTCTTTATTCCAAATCCATTTAAAAGTTACTTCTTGTCCCTTTTGTACTTCTAAATTCAGGTAATCTCCATTTTTATTATCAAGATCATCAGGAAAAGTTGTTATATTCCAACCAGAAGATTCGTAATTGTCTGGCCCACTAGAATGAGGATAAAAGTGATAATGATCATTTCTTTGAATATAAGAATGATCTATTATGGAAGGTATGAATATCAGACACCATACTACAAGTAAAATAGCTAATTTCTTTTTGAAGGAAATCTCGTCAATTTTTTCTAGTATGGAATCCAATGAAAATTTCAAGATTCTCTTCCCCCTGACTTCCATATCTTTTCTTTTTCTAGTTTTCTAATACTTTTATCTTTTATGAATAGGTAAACATGATAAAGTAGCATGGAAAGTAAAACAGTGTTAAGTACCGCCATGAAGAGTTTAGGTACATCAAATGGAGCTGAAGCAAATATCATCATAAGGTATATCGTGGATACTATACCTATAAAAGCTGTAAATAATCTTTTATCTCTGACTGAAAAGTACAATATGAAAGGAAATAGGATAAGATAATAATCATAATGAACTTTTAGATACAGGCCGAAGAATATACATAAGAAAGAAGCCAAAGTCATGAGAGGTGGCCAATCTCTCTTATAAGCAATATAAAAAATACCTAGCAGTAAAACAGCTATAAAGACTAGTATAGGTATCCTGGGTGGATAATGTGAACTAAAAGAGAGAATATCCCACCATCTACCCCAAAAGGAAAGAGGTCCCAAGCCCATGGTTTGTGTAGTTCCTGAATATTGGCTTAAAAACCATACACTTTTTGAACCCCATAGTAGATAAAATAAACCAAATATAGAAAGAGTAATTCCCCCTGCTGAAACCATATGCAGGATCCGTTTACTTAGATCGTATTCTTTTCTAAGTAAGTATAGAGGAAAAATGAATCCAGCCCATATCTTTACAGGGATAGATAAGCCGGTGAATATTGATGATATCTTATCTCTTTTCTTTATCAAAAATAGCATGGGTATGATCAGCGTAAAGGCTACTATGGCCTCGTCCTGATGTATGTTGGAAATCGTAACAGGATTTACCATAAATAATAATGACATGAGAAAAGCTTTAGACTGACCGTACTTTCTAAATCCATAAAATAGCAGTAAAGCATCGAAGAGTACGAATAAAGAAAAGTAAAGTGAGAAAGATAAGTATATTCCCCCGAACTCAGGAGCGGCTGTAAGTATAGTAGGTGGAATAAAATAGAAGTGGATCAAAGGTGGTGGACCAGTTTTTACTTCTTCGTATATATTTCCTCCTTCGAGTAACACTGAAGTCCTTCTGTGAAATATTGAAATATCATTTTTTTCTAAAGTATAATAATACTTTAAAGTTCCACTTCTATCGAAATTTTTTTCAGCAGACCAATATTGAACAGAACCATTACGGAAGTTGTTTTTAAGCCTTATAATTCCCATCTTTCCATCTAATTCATAGTGCACATTTATACGGCCGATATGTTTAGAGGATGTATAATTTTCAGCAGTCCAATTAAATTCTATCGTTGAACCTTTATTGACAGAAAGAACAAATCTATCTTTGATCGAATCATTCAAAGGTATAGGTTTAGTGATCACATCATAATCCTGAACAGATTGATCCCAAGGTGCAGCATCGTTAGGATAATAAATGTAATGTTCTTCTCTCTGCCCGTAGGATTTTGAAACAACTGTAGGTAAATATATCAATATCCAAATCACGATGATAATAAAGGCTAATTTTACAAATTTGTAATTCTCTAGATCATCATAGAATTTTTTTAATGTATTTCTGACGTTTTTTATCTTATCTTTCATTTGGTCTTACCTCATTACATCTTTCGAAGGAATTTTTTATATATCTAGTTTCACCCATCAAAAATAAATGATATAAAATTACTCATGATTAAATACCTCTCTTACAATTGGGTCGTAGATCATGAAGGATGAAACAAAGGATAGATTAAAAACCATAATAAAAATCGTAGTAAGCATATCTTTGATATCTTACGTCATTTATTCGGCTGGACCTTACAAGATTTGGACTGAGATAAAGAATATAAAATTATTTTATTTTCTTATCGTAATAATCATCACCATCGTAAAAGTTGGTGTGAGTGCTAAAAAATGGCAGATCCTGCTCAAAGCGAAAGGCGAGATCAAAGATTTTCTACATGTTTGGAAGATTTACTACATAGGAACATTTTTCAATCTATTCCTACCAACGAACGTTGGTGGAGATGTGGTCAAAGCACACAAGATGTCCAAAGTCTCTAAAAATTCAATAGAAGCCTATTCATCAGTATTCATGGAAAGATTCACTGGTGTGATAGCTATCTTCGGACTGGCTATCGTAGCGACTTCGTTATATTTCAGTCAACTTCCCACAGACATCCTATTTATCATCTATGTGATCTTTCTACCCTTGATAATACTGTCATTTTTGATGATCTGGAAAGACAGTATCGTAAATTTATTCAAAAAGTTGATCAACCGTATTTTCAAAAATTTCAATCCGTTCTCTATAAGAGAAAAGCTGATCAAACTTTACACTTCAATCAATCTTTACACCAAAAAGAAAAGAACTCTTGGTTATGCATTAATCATATCTTTCGTGTTCCACACTATGCTCATTCTCACAAATTATATACTGGCATTATCTATTGGGATAGACATCCCAGTTCACTATTTCTTCATTTTCATACCGATCACCGCAATACTGCTTTTCTTACCTATCTCTATCAGAGGTTTTGGGGTCAGAGAAGTACTGTATGCATATTTCTTCACGCAAGTAGGTGCCACAACTGCGCAGGCAGTTTCACTTTCATTTTTAGTTCAACTCTTAGGAATAATCAGTTCACTAATAGGTGGATTTGTTTACCTGTTTTCACAGACCAAAAAAATCTAGATTTTATAATGTTTCCATCTTGAACCATGGAACATGATTAAGAACTGGGTGTTTTGGTAAATATGAGTGTCCATAGAATCCTTCTTCACCCAAGTATTCACCATGATCAGCGCTCACTATTACTTCTCCGGATAACTCATCTGATAATTTACTCAATGATTCCAAAACAGCTCTCAAATTATCTTTGTAAGCTTCGATCAATCCTTCATGTCCGACTTTCCTCAAAGTTTCATCCATCGGATTGATGGGTGGAAGGTTGAACGTTCTTAGTATTTTTCTGGTCATATTACCTCCAAGCACCCTTCTCATCCTGGAACCGAAGAAATTTCTAAGCGACCTTTTTATATTATCATGCGAAGATGGATCTTTACTTTTGGGATTGAACGGATTATCTAAGGTAAGATATGGAAAATGCGGCTGCATATAATGTGCTATTATCCTTTTTTTTGGATGTTTGATCTTAGTATCGATTATAGCCTGATTCACTTCATCCGGATAGACCGTGCCTTTTTCATCATCCCATCTGGTATTCCAAACGTCGATTATCTTGTAAAAATGATCTGAAGCTTTGAAACCGTTGACTTCAGAGAATGAATTTACATGGGGCGTTGTTGATACGTAGATCACATCTTCGTACTTTTCTGTGAAAACTGCTTTACACCATTCGGATGTAGCAACACCTTTTTTACAATCTGCTGGAGATTCGGCTTTACTCAATTCACCTGATAAGAATTCAGGATACAATTCTTCAAAATAATCATATCTGCATGCATCCAATATCAACAGATAATCCCAATCATCTTCATTTATCCTTTTCTTCTGATCCAGCATCTTTTCACTTCTCTATAACAAACCAGGGAACATCCACAAGCTTTTCCTGACCCTCAAAATCATGACCGTATCTTCCTTTTTCACCCAACAACTCTCCATGATCTGCTGTAATCACTATCCTACCCGATAATTCAGGTAAAAGCTGTTCTAGTGAATTCATTACCCTTACCAAATTATCCTTATAGGCCTTATTCACACCATCTCCACCGACCTTTCTTAAAGCATCGTCCATCGGACTCAGTGGTGGTAATTTCAACAATTTCATCAGTTTAACAGCCACTTCATCTCCTATCATCTTCCTAGCAGAAGCGACCATCTTATTTCTAAACTTTCTAAGGAAGGAGGTCCTTGATTCAGGATCTCTCTTTTTCTTCGTTGCTGGTGGGCCTAAGGACAGGT
>CAYSTL010000003.1:0-10067 GCA_964433785.1 uncultured Thermoplasmata archaeon | reverse complement strand
AGATCATAGACCTTTCCAAAATGCTCCCAACCTTTGAATCCCTCTACAGGTGTCCTTGAATTCACCCTTGGATGAGATGAAACATGGTGAACATCCTCATACATATCTTCAAATATGTTGATATACCAACTTGAAGTTGGTGCGATCCCATCCCTCACTCTCTCGAATGCAGGAGATTCAACTCTATAGAGTTCTCCTTCGAAATCACAATTATCTTTAAAATAATCAAATCTACATGCATCTAATACGATCAGGTAATCCCAATCAAATCGTCTTACCAGTTGTTTCTGATCTTTTATATCTACCATATAGAATGCACCTATAAACGATCCTAAATAATATTACTCAAGCCCATGTGTTTTCTCGACTACATATGGTTTTCGGTCTTCGTAATAAATTTTCGACAGCATCTCTGCTAATATGCCAAACATGAATATCAGGAAACCAAACAATACCAGTGCAACAGCTAATAGTAACTGAGCTAGGTGTGGTAGTATTGATTCACCAAAAGCGTACTTCATTATCACACGGTACATCCCTATTAGAAATCCAAAGAACATGAATAGTGTGCCCAATCCACCTAAGAAATGTAGAGGTCTGACTGAAAATTGATTCCAGAAATAACTGAAGAGTAGATCGAAAAAACCTTTAAACAATCTATTTACACCATATTTAGTATCTCCAAACTTTCTTTCTCTGTGATTGACTACTATCTCAGTAATCTTATAGCCATTTTTATGAAGTTTAGCTGGTATGTATCTATGACCTTCTCCATATAGATTGATAGACTTTACGGCTTCCTTCCTGTAAGCCTTCAAGGTACAGCCAAAGTCGTGGATATCGGGTCCAGTCTTCATAGATAGATGTGTCTGAACCCAACTTGCAAATCTTTTACCGACAGGGTCTTGTCTATTCTTTCTCCATCCAGAAACGCAGTCGTATCCCTCTTCTAACTCATCTATAAGCCTGGGTATATCATGAGGATCATTCTGAAGGTCTGCATCTAGTGAAACGATCACATCTCCTTCAGCATAATCAAAGGCAGCAGATAAAGCTGCACTCTGACCAAAATTTTTTCTGAATTTGATTACTTTTACATGCTCATCTTTCTCGGTGAGCTCTTTTAATCTTCTATAGCTCGCATCAGTCGAACCGTCGTCTACAAAGACGACCTCCCAGTTATCGTAATTTCTCTCCATCACTTCATATATCTCATCATGAAGCTTGGGGATGTTCTTTTCTTCATTATAAACGGGTAATACGACTGATACTTCCATACTACTCTCCTTTCTTTTCTTTCTCTCTTTGTCTTTCGATCTCTAATCTATCGGCTTCTCTCAAAGACTCAAAGGTTCCTATATCAAACCTTTTTCCATCGAACTTATAACCGTAAAATTCGTTACCATCTTTTCTCATCATCTCTATTGAATCGGTTAACCATATCTCACCGTTCTTACCAGGTTCTGTGTTATTTATGTAATCAAATACTTTTGAATTAACGATCATCAATCCTGCAATATTTAACCAGTGATCGTTAACCTTGTAAGGTTGTGCTTCTTCCATCGAAGGTTTCTCGATCATCCCGTGGATCTCACTGTTATTATCGATATTGACTACACCGAATCTCGTAGGATCGTCCACAGGGTGTAAAACTAAAGTTCCTCCACCATCCTTCTTTTGGTGAAAATCTACGATATCCTTCATAGTTTCATAGGGTGTGAAATAATTATCTCCATACATTATCACAAAATCCTCATCCTCTCCTATGAAATCCTCACCTAAAGATACAGCATGTGCTGTTCCTTTTGGTTCTTCCTGTAACCTGTAATATATCTTTAAACCCAATCTTTCACCTGAGCCTAGATAATCTATCAGAGCATGTTTCTTTCTTCCAACTATTAATAACACGTCTTCGATTCCACCGGCTTTAAGTACCTTCAGTACATGTTCTATAGCCGGGTTCTTACCCACTCTTATTATCTCCTTTGGGATAGCATTGGTTATCGGTTTCAATCTTGTTCCTTTTCCTGCTGCTAGAACTATAGCCTTTTTTACCATGATATTCACCTTATGGACAGATATTAAATATTGCTGGTTCTACACTTTATTTATTATATTTATATTTGAGCATCTACTCTATACCTGGCTCAATTTCAATAATTTAACTGGACATTATGTAATTGATGCTGATTTCAGAGATATCCTCAGCATAAGAACCAGTTCTATAGACGCTTTCAAGTATATAGGACAAAGGAGTCACATTTTTCTTTTTTTCCTGTTTTACTTCGCTCATCAGCTTATGATTTAATCCGTCAAGATCATCTCCTAAATCTATAGCTTTATTTGCACCATCTAGGTCTTCTTTGAAGAAAGCCTCGGTCGATCTTTCCAGCATCTCCAAGGCAAGATCACTTTCATCTTTGATCTCTTCTTTAGTGTCATCGTCTATTTCGTTCTCCATGTTTACTGTATTTTCAGCGATCCTTACAGCATGGTCACCGATCCTTTCCATGGCTCTGGAGACAAGCATATAACTAAGACTTCTTTCCCTAGAAATCTCTAAACTTTCTACCAACCTTGGATTAGAAAGAAGCATGTTGTAATGTTTTGTAATCATCCAGTAAAGTCTGTCAACATCTGTATCTCTTTCGATTATATCTTTAGCTAAGTCAATATCCTCTTCATAGAAGGCTTGGACTGCTTCTTCATGCATCTTTTTAACTATCAAGTACATCCTTCGTAGTCCTTTTCTCTGTGAAAATTCTGAAGGATCTATCAGATCTTTTAATATAATTCTTCCCTCAGACTCTTCGATCACTTCTGGCCCAATGACCATCCTGGTAAACTTCATTATTGCTCTTCTGAGCTCCGGTTTGATACTTCCTTTAGCTGTAAGTTCGATCTTTGAAAAACCAGCCATGTATGTTCCGATCAGACTTCTTATGAGAGAATCTTGTTTTTCATCAGTGATATCAAGTTCCTTAACATTAGCTTTCTTTTCGTACTCTCTTTCCGGACTGACAACTATAGAGCCGTCTTCCTGAGGTGCTAAAATAAGTGAATCTCCTGCATCTATCTCCTTTTCAACTACCCAGGATTTAGGTAGCGAAACTATATATGTAGACCCACCAGTGATTTGTACCTTTCTAGTTTCGGGCATAATACAGTTTAGTATGTACACCTATTTAGAATTTACCCGCTTTATTTAGATTCTAATATTGAATCAATACTATCGGCTACATTTTCTGCATGATCAGCAATCGAATCCATCCTATCCACTACTTTCAATAGGTGAATAGCGGTTAGAGGTTTCTCATTTAAGTTAAATAGTTTCTTAGAGATCTTCTTTTCCACTTTATCAGCTTCATATTCTTTATGGCTTATCTTTTTTTGTAGTTCTCTTGCCTCTTCTTTCGTCTTTTTACTAAAAGAAGATTCTAATAGATCAGAAAATGTATCCATCATCTCTTGAAACAATTCTACAGACTCGAAAACTTTAGATGAGAATTTTTTAAAATCATCACAAACAATATCGGGTACTTCTTCTTCTCTCATAGGAAGCAGAACACCTACATCTTCAGCATGGTCCAATATCGAGTCTGCTTCTCTCAATAAGCTAAGAAAGTCATCTCTTGTAATCGGCATAAAAATAAAGCTGGGTAGATTTTCCCTAACCTCAATTTTTATTTTATCAGCTTTATGCTCTAACTTTGATACTTTTTCGAAACATTCCTCTGCCTCTTCAAAATCACCTTCAGTATACAGGTCTACTCCTTTTTTCAGTTCTGCTATCGCTTTTTTAATAATTTTAGAGTGTTTGCTTAACCCATCAAAAGGCGATTCAAACAATGTGTCTTCTAGACTTGATCTTCTAAATTTTGCTCCCATACATTTACCACCATATTAATGTCATTTTAATTTTATGCTAACTGCATCATCCCTAAATATAATACTACTGATGTGATAGCTGCTATAGGTACGGTAATTATCCAAGAGACGACTATTTTTTTGAGTACTGATAAATCGATAGCTTCTACACCTCTAGCGAGTCCAACCCCAAATACTGCTCCTACCACGGTGTGGCTCGTTGATATCGGCATGCCTAATTTACTGGCAGCGATTATAGTTGTTGCTGCACCAAAATCTACTGAGAAACCTCTAGTATTCGTTAATTTGGTAACCCTGAAGCCTACAGTTTTGATCACTTTATATCCCCAAGTAGATATGCCTATTGCAATACCCATACCACCCATAAGTAATAGATAGTCATTACCTAAGAAGAAGGGCATGCTGTCTCCAATGGTGTTTTTAACCACCAATAGAAGAGGACCAATAGCGTTTGCCACATCATTAGCGCCATGTGAAAAAGCAACGAAACAAGAAGTCATAACCTGTAATCTGCTGAAAATGTTCTCAACGTCTTCATAACCATCATCTTCACTCTTTTCTATACCCCTTACTATGAAGAATTGACCTGCCAAACCTATAATAACTCCTACTACCGCAGCTATTCCTAAAGATTCCAGGAAGGGGAGATCTCTTCCAAATATCTGATTATCTAAAGCTGTATCAAAGAATAAAGAAAGTGTGATAATAAACATCGTTGCTCCCAGGAAGAATGGTGTAGTCTTCCTAGCAGTTTCGAAGGAATCCTCTGAATTGAAAATAACTTTTACTATTATGTTGAATATGATATAAGCAAGAAGTGCTCCAAGAAGTGGTGACGTGATCCAACTTAAAACAACTTGACCTAGAGTGAGCCATGAAATTATTGCAGGTCCACCTGCGACCAATCCAAAACCCATCATCCCACCGATTATAGAGTGCGATGTAGAAATCGGTAAAGACTGCCAGGTGGCTATAGTTACCCATAATCCAGAGGCGATAATAGCTGCTAATCCGCCTATTGCTAATTTTTTACTAGAAAAATCGGAAGGATCAAAAATACCACCTTTCACAGTCGCTGTTACATGACCCCCGACTAAAACAGCCCCTGCGACAGTTAAAACCGATGCGATTATTATAGCCTGTTTGTAAGTGATCGCTTCTGCACCTACTGCAGTAGACATGGAATTGGCTACATCATTAGCTCCGATGTTCCATGCCATATACAGTCCCGCTGCCAGTCCCGCCAAAAGAATCGTAAGTTCGAAAGCTGATAAACCGAACATTTTAACAACGATTTTTAGAATATAGAAAACATATTTTATGTTTACTTATATAGTCTATTTAGTCTATATATCCCCCTAATTTAAAGTATAAATAATATCTACTCGCTTATCTTACTTCCATGGAAATCAGCATCTTTTATCGCTTTCTCTAATTCATCTAAATCTCTACCATCGACGATAAATGTTTCTATGTTAGCTCTTTTGATTATCTTAGCAGCCATTGGATCAAAAACAACATTAGGTCCTGCACCACCTGGCCCTTTCGATACTATGTCTAACAATCTATCGTAATCTAGTAGATCTATCCTTTCAGCATCATCATCTTTTTTTGGATCTGCTGTGTATACCCCATCGATAGATGTCGCATTGATCAGCCTATTAACTTTTAATCTTTCAGCAAGCATCGCAGCGACAGCATCAGTTGTATGCCCAGGATGTGTTCCACCCATTATCACTACGGAATAGTGATTTCCAGCGGAGATCGCTTCATCGAAATTCTTAGCTGCAACTGGATACGTATCCTTTCCGAGACCAATTATCAATAGTCTAGCATTAAGTCTGGACGTATCTATTCCGAGTTCATCTAAAGTAGCCTCATCGGCCCCTAATTCTCTCCCCCATTGGATATACTTTCTAGCTGTACTCCCACCTCCAATTACGATGTAAAGATTGTAATCATCAGTGATATCTTTAAGCATATCGATCAGATCGTTCAAGTAAGTGAGGTCATCATCATCTGGTAAAACTATTGAACCGCCGATCGAGATAACTAGGTCTTCTTTCATAGATACACCGATTTAGAGATTAAACGCGAATTATATAATTCATACGGTTTTAGGCGTAATTTATATTACAACCTTCTTCTTAGATTTTATTGATCAAAAATGAGTCAGCAAGAATACAGCCAAAAAGTTATGGAACATTTTCAAAACCCACAGAACATGGGAGAGATTGAAAATGCTGATGCAGTTGGTGAAGCGGGTAATCCTGTTTGTGGAGATATGATGATAATATACCTTAATATAGATGAAGATAAAATATCTGATATATCTTTTAAGACATTTGGCTGTGCTGCAGCTATTGCCACCTCATCTATGATAACAGAGATGGCTAAAGGTAAGACCTTGAAAGATGCATATGATATTTCTCGGGATGATGTTGCTGAAGAATTGGGAGGATTACCAGATGTAAAGATGCACTGCTCCAACCTGGCAGCGGATGCTTTGAAAGAGGCCATAAAAAATTATCTCATAGAAAAGAACAGAGAGATCGAAGGCATCCCCACTAAAGAAGAGTAAACCATCGTTTTTGCATAATTTGCCCAAAAGTATTAAATGATACCTCTTTTACTGCCTTTATGATAATATGTATGATGTATTAATTGTTGGAATAGGACCAGCAGGTTACACAGCTTCACTTTATTCAGCAAGATATAAACTAGATACCATTCAAATAGGAGAGATGCCAGGTGGATTGATCTCTGAATCACCTGATGTATGCAATTATCCTGGATTCAAGAGTATAAGCGGTATGGATCTCGTCAATAAGATGGAAGAGCAAGTTAAAGACCTAGGAGTAGAGGTCGTTTATGATAAGGTAGAAAAGATTGAAGGAAAAGACCTCAATTTCAAGGTGACGACAACAAGAGATGAATACGAAGCCAAGAAAGTCATTCTAGCTACGGGTCAAGAAAAGAGAAAACTTGGTCTAGATAGAGAAGAAGAGTTAACTGGTAAAGGGATAAGTTACTGTGCTACATGTGATGCTGCCTTCTACGATGGGAAAACGGTAGGAGTCGTCGGTGGTGGCGATTCAGCTTTAGTTTCAGCGCTACTGTTATCTAAATATGCAGATAAAGTTTACATCCTATACAGGAAAGAGGAATTCTTCAGGCCTGAACCTATAAGAGTTGAGGAGGTACATGAAAACGAGAAGATAGAGCCCATATTCAATGTGAATGTTGACGAATTAAAGGGAGAAGAGAAATTGTCCTCGGTTATACTGGATAACGGAGAAGAGGTCAACATGGACGGTCTTTTCATAGAGATAGGTTCCATACCAAACAATGATTTGGCAAATGACCTAGGAGTAGAAACAGTTAACGGCGGTTATATCAAAACAGATAGGAAAAGAAGGACTAATGTTTCAGGCGTATATGCAGCCGGTGATGTGATAGATTCACCTTTAAAACAAGTTGTAACAGCGGCTGGACAAGCAGCAGAAGCTGCTGATACTGCTTATGAAGATCTGGAGAGACAGAGTGTTAAAGAATAGAAAATATTTTTAACACCTTACTTTCTTTTATTTTTATTATCTTTATAGTGAGAATAACACATGAAAAAGAATTATTTGTTAATAATAACAATCTGGATGATTGCAGTCCTTTTAATCGCAATGACTTACTCATTTTTTCCTGGATTCATCAGAGAGAGAGTAGACCTCTATAACTCTACAGAGTATGCTCAAATGTTCCTTAACGATGATGAATACAAGAATTTAGAGATAGAATATGATTATGTAGAAGGTTACGAGCCTTATGAAGGATCTAGAGACCAATTTCTTTACATAATAAACAAGTACTGTGAAAAAGAAAAGATCAAAGAAAATTTGGACGACAAGATCAATGATGATGATAGGAAGAATTTTTATACAGAAGAAGATATATATGATCTGAACGAGAAATATCAAGATACATCTAGACATGGAGATACAGTTGTTATCCACACACTATTTCTAGACGGCCTTTGGAAAGACGATAAAGATGTTTTAGGTTTATCATACGAGGGAAGCAAGATAGTTATTTTTAAGCAAGCTATTATCGGGATATCACAGAAAAGTTTGAATTTAGAAGTTCTAGATATAGAAAAATCGGTAATCGTTCATGAATTTGGTCACCTGATCTCTTTGGTTGGTATCAATTACGAGTCAAATCACGAGGTGGGAAATCATCACTGTGATCAAGAAGAAGGTCCGTGTGTGATGGCCTCTTCCGTGGAGGTAAATATTGGGACATTTAGCAAAGAACCTCCTACTGATTTTTGTACCTTATGTCAAAAGGATATAGAAAAAATAAAAAACAAAGAGATCGGACTGGGGTTGGAAGAATACTTAACATACATTTCGATGATAAGTGAAGTAGGTATTTTTATAGGTATCTCAGTTTCGATTAAACCTGAAGATAGGTATCCAACTAGAAGGTACGATTATAACCAATTTTACGACCAGGGTGAAGAAAAAGGAGAATATAATATAAGGGAATATGAAAAAAATGAAGAATATGATAAAACAAAATCTGATGAAAATAGATATTACTGATCTTCGACTTTAAAATTATATGAGAAATCGACCTCAGAATTGCCTTCTTCTTCCATTATCTCTTTAAGTCTGATGATCTCTATTTCTTCATCTTCTAGTTCTTTTATTAATCCAGAAATATGACCATCCCCCACTACTGCCACAACAGAACCAAACCTTTCTTCAAGATCCTTCATATTTTTAGCCATAAATTTATTTCTATCATCGATCAGTATTTTGGAAATAGAGGGCATCTGTGACTCCATGATATCCATGTATTTATCTTCATTATCTTGATATCTTTTGATTTCTTTCTCAATTTTACCTTTACCACTGATCAAACCGATTATACTTCCGATAATAAGATAGATCTTCTCTTTAAAGCTCATACTGTTTAACAACTTTTTGAAAACTCTCTGTGCGGGAAGGTCTATGAGAGCTATACTCGAACCTATTTCCTTTGCAGCTTCTATAGAAGAAAGCATCTCCTGTCCCACTTTTACGTTGTATCTTTCTGCAATCTTTTTCTGTATCATAGCCAGCATCCTGTATACAATTGGAAGTTTCCCCCCACGCTCTCCAGATTTTAGTGATTCATATCGTGCTCTGTCAAGTTCAACGGCTACTACTGACGGGTGTCTGCTTTTGATCTCTTTTTTGACTCTTTCTGAGATATCTAGTACGTGTGCTACTCCTATTATAGTAATCATTGGTAAAACCCATCCCGCATGATTGTATAAAAATATGTTGACTCAATGAGAATGGCCATGGCCTGTTTCTTCCTCTTCAGGATGACATATCATCTGAACTGTGTCGTCTCCACATTCTATACACTCTAATTCCAAAGTAGAATGGTATACATGAAATTCTTCGTGTAATATCTCTCTTATCCTAGATTTTATCTTTTCACTTTCCATCATACTTATATTATCAACAAGGATATGAGCAGAAAACGAATGGATACTCGAACATAAAGTCCATAGATGAACATCGTGTACATCCCTTACCTCATCTAATTGCTTAATAGCATCAATCACCTCAGGCAGTTCTAAATCCTCAGGAGTCCACTGCATTATGATCCCAATAGATTCTTTCAGCAGTTTTATTGATCCAGATATGATCATAATACCTATTATGACACTCAAAATTGGGTCGATAGTGAAGTATCCTGTGTAATAAATGATCACTGCTCCAACTACAACAGCACCACTGGATAAAGTATCAGCTAAAAGATGAAGATAAGCTCCTCTAACATTGATATCTTTATGACCATGAAGGATGTAAGTCGCATACAGATTTCCGATCAATCCGATCACCGCGATTATCAGCATCTCAGTAGATTTGATAGTCACTGGGGAAACAAACCTGTTGTATGACTCATAGAATATGTAACCACTTACAAACAAAAGAATTACAGCGTTGAAGAAGGCTGCCAGAACTTCTGCTCTATGATGCCCAAATGTTGCTTCTTCATGTGGTGGAAGCATAGCTAGATTTATTGCTGTAATAGATGCTCCTATAGCCAAGATATCTGTTAGAACATGCCCTGCATCACCTAATAACGCAAGTGAGTTTGATATAAAATAACCAAAAACTTCTGCA
>CAYSTL010000002.1:0-72496 GCA_964433785.1 uncultured Thermoplasmata archaeon | reverse complement strand
ATAACCCTATATCTACAAAAAAAGCAAATGAATATCTTGTAGATGAAAGGATGGATGCGATACTCTCGATCGATGCTACAAAAGGAAATAGGATACATAACCAAAGAGGATTCGCCATAACTCCTACTGTCAAAGATGGTTGGATATTGAAAGTCAGTGAAGACTTGTTAGATATACAGGAGAAAGTGACAGGTGAACCACCTACAACTTTGACTACCACGATGCAGGATATCACTCCCTATGGGAATGATGTGCATCACATAAACAGCATATTTCAACCAGGGGTAGATTCGGATGCACCTCTAGTTGGAGTTGCAACAACGAGTGTTGACCCTATACCTGGTAGTGCGACTGGAGCAAATTATGAGGATGTCTTATCATACACTTCCAAATTCATAGTTGAAACTGCGAAAGATTTCACATCTGGTAAAATCGAATTTTATGATAAAGAAGAGCTAAAAAGGTTAAAGAAGTTATACGGGTCCATGAAAGAACTTCAGGGAAAATCATAGTTTATTCAATATTCCTCTCCCTGCCAATATCCCTGTAGCAGCGGCGTTAACTATGTCATGTGACAATCCAGCACCGTCTCCTGCCGCGAATAGATTGGGTATACTGGTCTCGAATCCATCATCGATCTGAAGTCTTTTAGCATAAAATTTTATCTCAGGAGCGTAAAGTAATGTGGATGAAGAATCAACTCCAGGAATTATTTTGTCTAGATTCTCGAGTCCTTCTTTTATATTTATAACAGCTCTTTCAGGGAGTGCCATGGATATATCTCCAGGTGTAACATCATCTAAAGTTGGCTGTACAGGATTTCTAGCCAATCGCTCTTCAGTAGATCGTCTCCCATCTTTCAGGTCACCCATCCTCTGGACTATAGGTTTCCCTCCACCGATGGTCGTCGCCAACGATGCTATCGCTCTTCCATATTTTGTTGTATCTTCCAGAGGTTCGGTCAACTGTACTCTCACTAAAAAAGCGAAATTCGTATTTTCCGTTTCTATATCTTTTCTGGAATGCCCGTTGACACCTATTATCCCATCATACTTTTCCTTGACAACAAAGCCTCTATGGTTTGTACAAAATGTCCTAACAAAATCATCGTAACTTTTCGTGTAAAAGTGAAATTTTGGATCTCTATTGACTTCTATTATCGGATCCATTATGATACTTGGTACCTCAACTCTAACTCCTATATCGATAGGTCCAAAACTTGCATCTAAAGGATGTTCCTCGGTTAATCTCTGCACCCAATCGATGCCAACTCTCCCAGGAGCTAATATGGTGTTCTTTGAATGATATTCTTTACCATCTGTACTTATGACACCTTTACATTCACCATCCTCTATAAGTGGATCTCTTATCTCTGTCTCAACTAAGAATTCTACACCCCTCTCTTCCAATTCTTCTTTCAATGATTTTATAACAGCAGGAGCTTTGTCAGAACCGATATGAGATTGTATTATAGGGAAGAACTTCCCACCTTCAGATGCCGCTTTTCTCTTCAATCTCTCGATCTTTTCTGAATTCTCTTTATTTGGTTCAGGCATGCCGTGTTTAGCCAATATATCTGATATATAGTTGACAAGATTCCATGCTTCTCTATCGTTCTTAGTGTAATCTTTAAGATTTCCACCGATATCTGGCCTAAGATTTACAGTACCGTCAGAATAAGTTCCAGCCCCACCTATTCCAGACATTATCTCATGCTCAGGTCTGTCATCTATATCTTTACCTTTCTCTATTACCAATATATCTAGATCTTTTTTACTCAGTTCGTAACTCGCGAAAAGGCCTGCAGGGCCAGCACCGACGATAATTACATCATATTCCATCTATGAAACGCTCCATCTCACCCTAAAAAAGAATAGACTATTTAATGCCTTTCATCTCAAAGATCTGTTTTAAAATTTTATCAATTATTTCATCAGAACTAAGATCATCAGTATCTATTTCTATGTCTGCATCTGGTTCTTCGAACTTATGGAACATTATGTGGACAACCTTTTCTTCTAAAGGCTCTTCTCTATGCTCATTTCTTTTGATACACGTTTCTAGGTCTGCTTTTAACCAAACGATTTTAACATCATCTAATTGTCTGAACTTATCTCTGATATCTTCTCTATAGAATGTCCCATCTAGTATCCAGTTATCATCAGAATCCTTGACTTGATCGAACATATGGTCGTAAGTATGAGTGCCGAAATCATCAGAATGGATCATCTTAAAATCAAGTCCTTCTTCATCTAACCTAGTCATCAACTTCTCCGAAACTGTTGTTTTTCCTACTCCCACTGGACCGCACAAGATCACTATCATTAACTTTATTAATGTATTACAAATATATAATCGTTGATAAGGGCTAGATCACCCAAAAAGTCTAAAAAGGAATAGTCCTTCTTGGCCTCTTGCTCATAGGGGGTATAGGGTAACACGGCATCCTCATGGGCTCCAGTTACGTGGAATGATCGCCAACTGGGTTTACTGACCAGTTAAAATGGATCGTCAGGATCATATCTTGGCGTGAAGAGGGATCTACGATCTCTCTGGAATGATGATTAACTGGAGCGGTGACCCGTAGTTCATAACACGCGTGGGAACCGGAATTCCTGCAGGATTCCATCAAGAGTTTCCCTGCGTGGAGGAAACCCGTTGATCGGGGTTCAAATCCCCGTGCCCCCACTTTTTTCGGAGAAAAAAGCGTGGGCACTCTGTGGAAATCAAAGATTTCCACTGGACCACAAAATTTCTGCGAAATTTTGTTAGGTCCCCGTGCCCCTATTATCAAGATATTTGTTTTCGATGAAGTTGGAATCATGTTCTGAATCTCGATTGGTAAATGTGAAGAATGACGAAATAGAATATGATAAAAACAAAAACTTTATTATCAAATGATATCATTAACTAATAATAAGTGATAAAAATGCCGACTTCATACAGCATCCCACAGATTTATGAGGATGAGATAGAAGCCATAGTCAAGGCAGGATACTACTCCAGTAAATCAGACGTGGTTAGAGATGCTATACGCCTACTTTTCGAGACTAAAAGCAATCTTAAATTATCTGCAGCTATAGAGATGTATAAGGAAGGAAAAGTGACCTTGAGTAAAGCTGCTGAACTGGCAGGATCGGATACGATCTCATTTAAAGAGATATTGAAGGACAGAGGGATCAAGGTCGAGGTTCAAGTGGAGAACAAAGAAAAACTAGAAGAAAGGTCAAAACTGCTCGACGAGTGATGTGAAAGGATGGAAAAGAGACCTGTAATAGTAGATACCAATATCCTTTCTACATTCGCTAAAATCGAGAAACTAGAGTTGCTTTTCGAGATCATGGATAGAGAAGAATTGTATATCTCAACTTCGGTTCTGCACGAACTCGATATAGCGGAAAATATAGGTTATGATTTCGTACAGATCATCTTTGATTACATCGATGAAGAGAGAATCTCAATCCTCTCTATGGATGACGAAGAGAGTGACTTATTTTTAGATCTGCCAGATTCGTTCGGCAGAGGAGAAAGAGAATCAGTATCCATATCAAAGTCACGTGACTATATCTTCGTCAGCAACGAAACTAGGGTGAAAAATTACTGTGATAGAAATGATATCGATATCGTAGATCTACCGACGCTATTAAGACGAGCATGGAAAATAGGACTGAAAGAAAAAGAAACCGTGAAGAAGATCATTGAAGAGATAGAAAATAAAGATGATATAATCTTCAAAGACATATCTATTATTTTCGAGGAATAGTTGAAGTATCTAGAAGATCGTTTATGATTTAGTATCACTTATAAAGGTTTAAAATCCACCTAGGTCCCCGTGCCCCCATTCTATCATAGATTCAAAGTGAAAATTTTTAAAAATATTTTTTCTGTTTACTTATCAAAACAGTATCAATTTTATTTTCTAAAATCTTCATACTTCACTTCTTACTTATATCGTTCTAACTCAAGAATTGGTAATAAAAAAAGAATCATAAGGATTTTTGAAAAATTTATTCAAATTCTCCTTTCAGAGTGCCATACTGAAGTATATGACCTTCCATAATCTTTTGTAAATCTTCTTTTCTAGCATCTGGACTCAAATCCAGATCAGTATCCAAAACATAGATTTTGAACTCGTATTCATGACTTCCAAAAGGCGGTTTTGGTCCTCTATAGTAATGTTTACCACCATAATGGCTCTTACCCTGTACAGCGTTACCTAGGGATGATAATTTCTTTCCTTTAGGTATTCCCTCTGGTATTTCATCATAATCCGCAGGTATATTCCAGATGACCCAGTGATTGTACATCCCAACAGGATGGTCTAAGTCATCCATAATTACAGCAATAGTCTCTGCTTCTTGATCTATGGAACCAAGTTTTAAAGGTGGAGATACATCTTCTCCTCTTCCAGTATATTTTTTTGGGATCTTCCCACCATCTTCAAAAGCTTCACTCGTTACTTCTAAATTGACCTTTGGATTTACAAGATCTCCTTCATTAGTGATCCTTACGTAAGCAACAACTATTATCAATAGAATTATAAGGAGTGCAAAAACAATTCCAATAATTGCAAGAATACCCATCTATTTACACCTTGATTTAGCTTTACTATTGTAAATAATTATTAAATTATAAATTTTCCTGCTGATTTCTTTGTAAGATATCCAAATATTAAGATAGATTCTAAGGTTTAATCCAAGACGTTACAAAAAATAATAAAAAAGGAAAAATGGTTTTTTAATTTATCTTTTCTTTCTTTTGTAAGTATATACTGCGACTAGAGAGATGCTGATCAACAGCACCATCAATGTAAATCCAGGTGTGCCTCCTTTCTCCTCACTTTTTTCGAGTGTTTCAGCAGTTACTTGTTCTGAATTGGCAGATTGACCATCCTCAGTGACTACTTTTACAGTAAAGCAGCAAACTGTTTCTGGATCTAAACCTGTTATCTCATAAGATGTTGTGCCTCTAGAAGTTATGGCCTCTATTAAATTCCCCATATCTCCCTCGTTGTGAGACATGTAGATCTCATATCTGTCAAAATCACTGTGCCCACATTCTGTCCAGCTTATCTCGATACTATTTTTCGTTTCATCCTCAACTGTAACTGTTACAGGTGATGGTGGTACTCCACCAGCTCTAGTCTTGACTTCTAATTGGTTTGAATCAGCATATTTGTTTGCCGTATTCATCACTCTGATCATCACGTAATATGTACTATCAGGATCGAGATCTGTTATGGTATAGCTCGTAGTCGATCGATCATCTATCGTATCTTCCCAGAATCCGGAAGCTCCTTCTAAACCTGAAACGTATATCTCGTAACTGTCGAAATCTTCATCCATATTCTCTGTCCAGCTTATTTCGATACTGGTGCTTGTTTTGCTCACAAGTGAAACTACTACAGGTGTAGGTGCTTGAGCACCGGTTTCGGTTGTAACCTCAATTTGATTCGAATCAGCTGTTTGTTCGACAGTATTTATTACTCTTACTGTTATGTAATAAGTTGTTTCTGTATCCAAACTAATCAATGTATATGTTGTTTCACTTTGGTCGTTGATAAAACCAAATCTATATCCTATGTCTCCCTCTGTTGCCGATACGTATATCTCATATCTAAAGAAATCCGGATCTGTATTCTCAGTCCAGGATATAGTTATCGAAGTATCAGTTTTTGAAGATTCTGAAACAACTACAGGTGATGGTCCACCAGTTGTGACCACATGGGTCTCAAATGAATAGCTACCTCCATCGCCCCAACTACTTCCAATCATGACAAACCAGTAACCTGTCTCAAATTCATCACCGATATTGAGTGATTCAGTTTCTTTTGTACCGTCACTTGAATAAATTGTAAACTGTTCTTCCTTATTGGGATTGATGAAACTCAGGAAAACCTCATCATCTTCAAAATCTGCGGTTAAATTTATCGTGATAATTGAGTTAGGTGTCAGATGGATCTTGTAAGTATCCTGCTCATCTAAATCCATAAGATAACCTTCGTAGGTTGTATCACTTTCTATCTCATATGCTTCACTGTATTCAGACGCTACATCTTCTCCAGATCCTGCATCATCTTGGTGATCTACATTTACCGTAAACTGATAATCACCTTCTGACCAATATAAATTTACCTCGACATACCAGTAATCCAACTCTGTCTCATTTGCAAGATGATATACATCCGTTTCCTCTACTCCCTGACTGGAATATAATGTGAATATCTTTTCATTATTGGAATTGTAGAGTTTCAATTCCTGGTCATTTTCTGCATAACTAATAAATGAAATTGTGACTATTGAGCTCGGATCCAGTTCGATCTTATACATGTCTGTCTGATCTAGGTCCTTTAGAAAACCTTCGTAGGTTGTATCACTTTCTATATCATATGCTTCGCTATCATCAGAAGCTACATCCTCTCCGGTTCCTGCATCGTTTTGGTAATCTACACTCACTGTAAATTGATAATTACCATAGTCTGACCAATATCTATTTACCTGGACAAACCAGTAATCAACCTCTGTTTCATTTGCTAGATAGTATTCACCTGTCTCTTCTATTTCTCCACTAGAATATAGCGTAAATATTTGTTCTTTATTCGGATCAAAAAATTTCAATTCCTGTTCCATCTCTGCAATACTGGTAAATGATACTGTTACTATCGAGCTCGGTTCAAATTCAATCTTGTACATGTCTGTCTCATCTAAATCACCCAAAAATCCACTCACTTCTGTCCCTGTTCCAACTTCATAAGCATCTCCATAGCTCTCGGCAACATCATGACCCGATCCTGCATCATTTTGTAATTCTACATCGACCCTAAATTGATAACCAGCAGAACCTGACCAATATCTATTTACTTCGACAAACCAATAATCCACTCCTGTCTCATATGAAAGATAATATTCATCGCTCTCCTCTATTTCTCCGCTAGAATATAGCGAAAATATTTGTTCTTTATTCGGATTATAAAGTTTCAATTCCTGTTCCATCTCTGCAACACTGGTAAATGATACCGTTACTTTGGAACTCGATTCCAATTCAACCTTATACATGTCTGTTTCATCTAGATCTCCTAAAAATCCGTTCACATCTGTTCCTGTGCCAATCTCGTAAGCATCTCCATAGCTCTCGGCAACATCGTGTCCAGAACCTGCATCATCTTGCAGTTCTAATTCTACTGTGAAGGTATACTCTCCACCACCAGACCAATACTCGTTTATTCTAATATACCAGTAATCTAACTCTGTCTCATATGAAAGATAATATTCATCGCTCTCCTCTATTTCTCCGTTTGAGTACAGCGAGAATTTCTCTTCCTGGGATGGATTGTAAAACTTTAATTCCTGATCATCTTCTGCATAACTAGTAAATGTTATAGTTATTTTCGTACTAGGCTCCAATTCTATTTTATAGTAGTCATTTTCATCAGTCTCATTAACCGATCCTTCATACGTACCTTCAGTTATCTCTTCCGCCTCAGCAAAACTGTCGTTTGGTTCTTGGTCCGCGGTCACAGGTATTGTAAACACTGATATCACTAGCAAAAATATCACTAAAAAATTTAGATATTTTAATCTATCAAATCTTTTTGGATTTGTTTTCATATATGCTCTCCCTCAAATAATTTAGAACAACGCTATTCTACTTAAAGTTTTATAAAGATATTTCTAGTATATATACTTATATTATATCTGACCATGTTAGATTAAATCTGGCTTCCCAACCCTATTTTGGAACTATGTTTATTCTTTTTATATTATCTTCTGAAGTACTTAAAATATGGTTATATATATTAGATTAGTTAGTTATATATAAATACTAAAAAAGAAAAAAGGTTTTTTAGTCACTCCTTCCGTGATAGTTCGGCGTATCCTCAGTAATCTCAACATTGTGTGGATGACTCTCTCTCTTTCCACCTTCAGTTATCTTGTAGATCTCCGCTTTACGCATCTCTTTTATATTTTCAGCACCGAGGTGACCCATGCTGGACTGTATTCCGCCGATCATCTGATAGACGACTTCTGAAACTGATCCTTTGTATGGAACAAGACCTTCTACACCTTCTGGAACGTATTCTTCTCGACTCTCGAAGTCCTGGTTATACCTGTTCTTCTCTCTTTTCTCAAGAGCAGATATGGAAGCCATGCCTCTATATTCTTTATACTTCCTTCCACCTCTGAAAACGATCCTTCCAGGAGCCTCTTCAGTACCAGCTAACATGTTACCGATCATTATCGCATCGGCACCACATGCTAAAGCCTTGGCTGCATCGCCACTGTACCTGATCCCCCCGTCAGCGACCACGGTCACACCTTCTTCCTGCGCCTCTTCATACACATTCCTGATGGCAGTTATCTGTGGAACACCTATACCAGATACAATACGAGTAGTACAGATAGACCCTGGTCCTATACCTACACGGATGGAATCCGCACCGGCATCGATTAGTGATCTTGCTCCATCTTCAGTAGCCACATTACCGGACATCAATCCAACATCAAAGCTTTCACTGATATCTCTAGTAGCATCGATCACATTCTTGGAATTACCATGAGCTGTATCTACTACGACCAGGTCGACTCCTGCATCGACCAATGCTTCTGTCCTTTTGAATTCACTAGGTCCAACAGATGCTCCTACCATCAACTGACCGTTCTCGTCCATGGTAGCCTGAGGATGATGTTTCTTTTTCTCGATATCTCTGACAGTTATCAAACCTTTCAATCTACCTTCATCATCAACCAATGGTAACTTTTCTATCTTGTTCTCGTTCAATATCGCTTTGGCTTCTTTGATCTCAGTGTTAGGATCTGCTGTTATCAGGTCAGAAGTCATCACTTCTTCCACTTTTTTACTCAACTCGGTCTCAAAACGAAGATCTCTCTTCGTGACGATCCCTATCAATTTCCCGCCCTTCACAACAGGCAGACCTGAAATATTCTCTTCATCCATTATCCGTTTAGCTTTCTCAGCCAATATATCAGGAGATATAGTCTCTGGATTTCTGATTATCCAGTTCTCTGACTTTTTGACCTTCTTGACCATATCGACCTGCTGACCTATATCTAGATTTCTATGGATTATACCTAAACCACCCTCTCTAGCCATGGCGATGGCCATCTCACTCCCTGTCACTTTATCCATCGGCGAACTGAGAATTGGAGCTTTCAATTTAATATTCTGAGTAAGTTGACTTGAAGTATCAACATCCTCTCTCATCAAATCCGTCTTACTAGGAACCAATAAAATATCATCAAAGCTAAGACCTGTTTCTATATTCATATCAATCACTTCTGCTATTTTTCTTACTTAGTCAACCTTCTAATATTTAATATTAAAGTTTTATAAGCCGCTAATCAACCCTATTTTTCTAATTTTTACGTCTCTTAGTATCTTTATTCACTCGAATAATAATTAATTAACATGATTTTTAATCAAAAAATATATAAACTATTATGTTTCCGAAATTATCGGAGAGATAAAATGAGCGAAAATATCTCCAAGAACGAAGAAGAATTGATTGATAGACTGATCAAAGCAGGTCTACAGAAGAATGTGGCTAAAACTCTCGTTTATATCGCCGGCCAGGAAGAAACGAAAAGCCGCGAGATCGAGAGTGAGATGAGGTTAAGACAGCCTGAAGTTTCTATAGCAATGCAAATAATCAGAGAGCGTGGTTGGGTAACAAAGAGAGATATAAAGAAAGAAGGCAAAGGAAGACCTGTTCACGCTTACAGTTTAAAGAAAGATTTTGAAGACATCATATCTGAGATCGAAGAGGAACAAAGGCAGAAGATCGAAGAGATCGAAGATAACCTCAATAAGATCAAAGAATTAGCAGATGATATAGAATAATAGACTTGCTTGACAAAAACCCCCTTATTTTATTTCTTTTTTCTTCAAAGAGGTGTTTCTGAAGATATGAATCTACAATCTATATCGAATTTTTTCTCAACCTTATCCTTCAGTGCTCTAACACCTAAAGTTTCTGTAGCATAATGACCTGCCATTATTATCGGTATGTTGTTGTTTACTGCTTCTGTATAAACACTGTGTTCTCTCTCACCTGTTATGAATAGATCTGCTCCTCTCTCTTTGGCTTCTAGTAAGGCATCTCCACCTTTACCGGTCATCATACCTACTCTCTTCACCTTCACATTTTCCTGGAGTGCTACTGTTTCTGTATCCAATTTTTCTGATAGAATCGAGGCTACATCTCTCACATACCTTTCTTCAGGAAGTTCTGACATCAAGGCTACATCTTCCCCCTTACTCTCAAAAAATGTATCTTTAACCTTTGCTCCGATCAATCTTGCCAACTCAACATTATTACCAACCTCAGGATGGATGTCTAGAGGGAGATGAGCCTGATATAATGCGGTATCATTATCCATCAGCAGTTTTATGATGTCGTAGTTGCTTTCAGTGACTCTGCTCAATCCACCCCAGATGAGTCCATGATGACAAAACAGGATATCGATATCTTCCTGCACAGCCCTATTCACTACATCTATTCTACAATCGACTGTAAAACCTATCTTATCAAGAGGGGGTGGTGCATCTATCTGGATCCCGTTAGTCCCATAATCGTCTATCTCGTCCACCCTCAGATAATCGTCTAAATAATTTACTATCTCTGAATCACTTATCATCCTTATCATTTCTTTTAAAACAAGGAGCATTAAAAGACTTTTTTCATTGATATCAGGTAGAAAATACTTTAACTCGCTTTCAGATGCCATTCTAGGTGTAAAAAAATGACGTATTTATTTTCGGTAGATATCGAGGGGATATCAGGAGTAGTAGCAGTCAATCAAGGTGCGATGGACTCTAAAGAATATGAGAGGGCTCAAGATCTGATGACAAAAGAAGCGAACTCTGCAGCAGTAGGTGCCTTTGAGGCCGGTGCTGATGATGTTTACATCACCGATGGCCATGGGAAGATGAGGAATATAAAGATAGAGGATCTGGATGAGAGAGTAAATCTTTTCAGCGGAAGACCCAAACTGCTCTCTCAGATGGAAGGCCTTAGTGAAGAATTAGAAGGGGTTGGATACATAGGTTACCACAGTTCAGCACACAGTCAAGGAACCCTATCACACACTTATTCGGGTGCGGTAGTAGACAAGGTTATGATAGGTGAACAGATGGCTAGTGAATTCGCGATGAACTCATTCTTAGCCGCACAGTATGATGTACCTGTATTTTTCTTAGCCGGCGATCAGGAGATACTGAGAGAGGCGCAGGAACTTTATCCTGACATCCCGCATGTTACCACAAAATGGTCAACAGGAAGATACAGTGCAAAATGTAAACACCCAAAGGTCGTAAGGAAGGAGATAAAGAATAGAGTAAAAGATGCCATAGAAAACGAAGAAGGTAAGATAATACGACCAGAAGAAGAGTATTATCACGTGTGGTTCAAAGATGCTGGAAAACTAGACAATCTAGAACTTCTACCTTCCGTCGAAAGAAAAGGTCCTAAAGAATTCATAATAGATACTGGTGATTACGAAACAAATTACAAGGTCTTCAGGGCCTGTACCATGCTTGCTACTGTGGATTCACAGTAAATTAAAACCTTTTTTCTCTTATTTCTTTCATATATACAAAAAGAGCCAACTGAATTTAATTTTGTAAAAGTATATAAGGTTCTTCTATCATTAACGGCGGAGGTGCAATGAATGGGACCGGATTATAACTATCAACAGAATGTAAACATGGGTAGAAACCCTAGGCTAAATTATGGAAGTACAATCTCGAGAATAATAGCGTATATAGTCGATTCCATCATCTTAGGTTTGATATCTGGAGCATTATATGCTATAGTCATATTCACTGGATTCATTTCCCTTGGATCTCTGATGGGTAACACTTCCAATTTTGCAGGATATGCTTTTTTTGGCCCTGTATATCTGGGACTCACTTTTGGAACGGCGATGATCCAGCTCCTTTACTTCACATACCTGGAATCAGGTGAAGGTGGGGGAGCTACTATCGGTAAAAAATTACTAGACCTCAAAGTAGTCAATCAATACGGTGAAAAGGCAGATGTGAAGGATTCTTTCATCAGAAATATAGCAAGATTCCTGTGGTCAATACCTTGTGTAGGTTTCATAATCCTGTTAGTCGATGTATATTTGATACATGATAGCGAGCAGAGGATAGGTGACAGGATAGCCAACACTTACGTAGTTAAGGAAGAGGAATACGGTGAGATCTCAAGGCAGTACGAAGAAGGTTACAGGCAGCAGGGATTCCAGCAGCAGGATCAACAAAGACAACAAACTTATGATCAGTCAAAACAGTATGATAGATCAGGACAAACACAAACTGATGAAATGCAGAAATGTCCAAAGTGTGGTAAAAAATCATTGATGGTCAGTCCAGATGGTTCTGCATACTGCACTCAGTGCGATTACACCTCGATGGATAATCCTGAAGATCAATAAAACCATTTTAATCCTTTTTTTAACTTTTCCAAATCAAATTTCCAAAAATTACGGAACATTTTAGTAATTGAGAGCACTTTGAATATTATGGAGGATAATTAGATGCCGCTAGACTCTGATAGATGTCACTTCTGTGGTAACTGGTCGAGAGAATATAGAAAGATTGGGGATAAAAGTATATGTAAGGATTGCCAGGAAGACCTTATGGAATTGATCAAAGAAAAATTGGAGGAATCATAGTTCTATTTCTATGCCGTAAACTTCTTCTGGATTTTCCTTATGAATCTTCCAGATATCTTCTTCAGATAGGACTCCTTTTCCAAACATTTTTTTCGTTTTTTTAGGCACGTTCCTTATCCCTAAAACAGCTCCAGGTCTTTCTGGGTCGTCGATGTAATCCGTTTCCAGTAAGAACCTGTTATTTTCCTTCACAGCTTCCTCGATATTACTCTCCCTTGCTAATATAGAAGGATACAATCCATGATTCTTATCAAGCGAGGTCATGGGAGGACTGTAATGTTTTACGACCTTTCCTCTATCCAACCCGACCGAATCTGCCATCTCTCCCAATTCTCTGCACTGTTCGGGTGTTGTACTCTCGGTATGCAATACAACAGGACATCCTATATCTGCAGCCAACTCCATACCGTATCTCATTATCTCGTTAGAAGCTGCCAATATTTCATCGGAAACATCGAAATGAGGTCTGCCGATCTCTCCTAAAGCTATGGCTTTACCATCCTTGACATATTTAGCTGCTAGATCCATTCCGTCTAACAGTATCTTCTTTGCCCTTTCTAAACTGACCGCCTCTGTTAGCTGAACTAGATCTACTGGGTAAGGACCGAGGGTCACAAAAATTTTCACATCTGTCTCCTTTTCCGAGCTTTCAGCTAGATCCAGAGTCCTTTCATATATGGGTTCATAACCATCAGAATCCCAATCCCTCAAATCATGGTAGGGAAGATGAGAAATTATCAGGTGTGTTCCACCTGATTTCTCGAATCTTTTGACTGCTTCAACATTATCTCCGGTCTCACGGAGATGCATATGGTTATCCAGTATAGGAAAATCCTTAATGGATAAGTCCTGCTCCTTTGAGCTCATCTTTTATTAACTCCACAGCTTCCTCAAGATCTTCTATGGTCTTTCCACCCGTGCAGACCATCTTTCCAGATCCGAATAGGAGCAGTACGACAGGTGATTCTCTCAACCTATAGACCAATCCAGGGAACTGTTCAGGTTCGTATTCTACACGTTCCAAACCGAGTGTGATGGCTACCGAACTCAGATTGAGATCAGCATCCAAGCTGTAAGATGCAACTATGTTTTGAATAGTGACTGTAATATCATCGGCAGTCTCTATATCTCTTTCATCCAACAGTCCTTTTATCTTGTTCACACTGGTCTTAGCTTCATCTACAGTCTTTCCACCAGTACAAACTACCTTACCACTGGTGAAGAGTAAAATCGCAGTCTTAGGTTCATCTATCCTATATACCAATCCAGGGAATTTTTCTGGATCGTATTCGGATCCCTCTAAAACTCTTGATACTTCTTCCAGGTCAAGCTTCTTTTCCATCGATGATGATGCCACAACGTTTTCTATCTTTAGCCCATCCATATTGATCACTCTTTTTTAAATAGTTTAAATACTAGCCTTAATTAAGGCATGAGGTTAATAAAGTCTTCGTCATCAGAAAAATTAATAATCGATTAACTGTTCAAAAAGATGAACACCGTGGTAGATGTAGTCATAGTGGGTGGAGGACCCATCGGTCTGAAAGTGGGACAGATAACCGCAGATTCTGGATTCGATACTGTCGTCCTTGAAGATAAATCAGTCATCGGAAAGCCTGTCCAATGCGCTGGACTGGTAAGTCAGAAAGTTATAGAGATGACAGGAACAGATAGCGTTATCGCTGAACCAAGAAGAGCAGATATACATCCACCATCTGGGGAGCCTTTGAAAATAGTATCGAACGAAAAGAAAGTGTCAGTCATCGATAGATCGTCTTTCGACAAAGAGATGGCCTCTAAAGCAAATGATTCCGGTGTCGATATAAGGTTGAATTCTAAATTTACAGGGATCAATTCAAAAGGCGAAGTTACCTATAAACAAAATGACAAATCGATCAAGATCGATACAGAAGTACTAGTGGGTGCCGATGGACCCGGTTCAACAGTACGACGTTCCGCAGGATTATCCGGTCCAAAGGAGATCATACCTGCGATCCAGGCCATAGTACCCGCCAAAACGGATTATGTCAAGATATACTTAGGAAATGATATCGCTCCCGGTTTCTTCGCTTGGCAGGTCCCTTACACTTCAGGTTCGCTTATCGGACTTGCTTCTACCGATGGAAATGCATACCAGCATCTGAACGAGCTTTTGAATTCTAAAGGTATGGGTAACAAAGTATTGGGTATACTCTCAGGCAGTATTCCAATAGGTATCACTACCCCCATGGTTGATGATGGTTTACTCCTGGTAGGGGATGCTGCTGGACAGGTCAAACCACTTTCTGGTGGGGGTATATATACAGGTCTCAAAGCTGCAAAATTCTGTGGAAAAACCATCATCGAAAGCCTAGAAGCAGAGAACACCTCTAAGGATCTTCTGATGAGATATGAAGAAAGATTCATGGATGATGTTGGTAAAGAGATCAAGAAAGGCCTCAAGATGCGTAAAGTGTTCAAAGGTATGAGTGACAATGACTTTGATAAGTTTATCAAATCACTTCAGAAAGAAAAAATAAAAAGTATCATCGAAGAAAGAGGCGATATAGACCATCCTTCTAAACTGGTTAAACCCATAATGAAAGCTTCTCCCAGCATGATCAAATTTATAGGACCAGTAATCAAAAACTTATTTTAATTTTTGTTTTCCTTAAGATAGTAATAGATCGCTAAAACTGAAAATATCACTGTTGCAGCCCCTAAAGCGTACTGTGGCCATCTTGGTTTAGGTTCTTTTACAGCGATAGATGTTTCTTTGAGTATGCCGTCTACATCCAATCTGGTCAGATTATAGCCACCAACAAAATGTTCGTCGTCATCTTCTCCAATATGTTCTGAAGCCTGTTCTATTTCTTGATCCGTGAAATATCCTATGGATTTCATGTTTACATTCTTACCTTCCATATCGAAAGATAAACTGAATCGAACTGAATAGACTCCTTTCTTCGTGTCTTCATCCGAGTTGACCTTGTAAGACACATCTATTGAATTCCTTGATTTCAATTCATCGGTTTCATAGATAACTTTTGTTTCACCGTTCCTATCAAAATAAATAGAATTATCTAACTTATCGACATCATCATTTTTATTATAATCTCTAAAATTGTATATCTGGATCTCCAATGTTACATCTCTCATTGACGATTCATATGGATTGAAAAACTCAAACTCAAAATCTTCATCCTCGCCTGGTTCCATATCGATATCACTAAAATCAGAGATGATCTGATTGACATTTGATGGTGAGGATATATCTTCCGCCTCACTGTATCCAGATAGAGATAAACTGAGTACAAAGAGCAGTGTGAAAATCCAGATTATAACTCGTTTTCCCATTGGGATTCGAAGTTATCTATAACTATAAAATACTTATGTGAGTGTCTTCAATGAAGTTGTGAAAGCAGATGGAAGATGAAAGACACCAGATAATCCGAGTTCCTAAGGAAAAAGGTCAAGAGACCATAGAAAAGATAAAGGATGAAGGGATCCTCGATCCAGACAGGATGATCATAGAAGATGAAGGTGAGTTGATAATACCAGTAACCAAGGATGGCAACGATGTCCAGGAGAACGTGATATTACGGGAAAAGAAGAAGACACCTTATGAGATCATCCAGGAAAAAATAGATCTTGACGAACAAGAAGAAAAACTATTACCTGATAGGTGGGAGATGTTTGGAGATGTGGCCCTAATAAAACTCCCAGAAACTTTAAAAAAATACAAAGAAAAGGTCGGCAAAGTATATGCAGATGTTCTAGGGGCCAAAACTGTGCTCCTTCAGGGTAGGATCGAGGGGATAAAACGACGACCTAATGTTGAAATCATACATGGTGAGGAGACAGAAACAATACATCTTGAAAACGGTATAAAGTACAAGATAGACACATCAAAACTGATGTTTTCAAGCGGTAATATAGATGAAAGGGTCAGGATGAGCGAGATCGATGTCGACAATGAGGTGATAATAGATATGTTCGCAGGTATAGGATATTTTACACTACCACTGGCATATCACGGTACTCCAGAGAATATTTATTCTCTAGAGATCAATCCTGTTTCCTACAGTTACCTGAATGAAAACATAGAATTGAATGAAGTCGAAGATGTAGTCGAGACCTGGAACGGTGACAACAGAGATTTCGAAAAGAAAGGTATTGCAGATAGGATTGTAATGGGATATCTGCACGATACCTGGAGATTCCTACCCAAGGCCTTAGATTTTTTAAATAACAGCGGGATCATACATTACCATTCTTTAGCCAAGGATTCAAACTATCCTGAAAATGTAAAAGATGAACTGAATAAACATCTAAATCAAGACTTCAAAATCGATGATATAAGGAAGATAAAATCGTACGCTCCACACGTATTTCATGTAGTTGTAGATATCAAAGTTCTATAAATCCGACATTATTTTTACAAAAAATATTTAGTTCAGCTTTATTATATAGCCTTTGGTGAGTCAATGTACGAGTGCCCTAATTGCGGTGCGATATACTCCAAACCAGATAAAAAAGGACGATGCCCTCACTGTGGGTATCAGGTTCAGGAGCCCCCGGAAGGCGAGGAAAAACAACAGTATGAAGCTCAACAAGAAGGTCCTCAATATTACAATAGAAATATCGACATCTCAGACACGTTTTCAAAATCATTTGATATACTTACAAAGAACATAGGTCCTATCATCGTGTACTGGTTGATCCCGATATTGATCGTAGTGGTTATATCCGTCATCAACGCTGATGCTATAGCCAATAATCTTACAAATATATCTCAAACTACAGAAGCCGATGTTATAATGAACAAAGTCATGAACATGATCTTTCTTGTGATACCTTTAGCATTACTGAGTTCGATAGTTCAGGTACTTTTTGCCGGTGGCCTTGTTGGTATGGCAAAGGAAGCTTATGAAACTGGCAGTACTAACATACATACCGGTTATTCTATAATCTCTAAATATCCTTTAGGTATCATAGGTGCAAGCATACTACTTTCCATAATAGTCGGCTTTGGTCTTTTCCTATGCTTTATACCAGGCCTATTGTTCTGTTACTGGTGGTTGTTTACAATCCCGATCTTAGTTATAGAAGGAAAAAGTATCACTAGAGCCATGTCTTCCAGTAAAAAATATGCTAAATCCAACGAAACACTTGTTTTCACTATAGTTCTTGTAGTCGTTGTGATAGTACTTTCGCTAGTGGCTTCGGGTATCGGTAACTTCATCTCTATGGTATTACCTTCAAAGATACTTTCAGTAGATACTTCGGTGGTACTCAGCCCGATAATTCAGGGTATCATCTCTATATTCATCAACAGTGTAGCGGTGATAGCCATAACGGTACATTACCTTAGAGGAAGGCCTATGGCTGCTAAAGAATTCAAGTATGAAGCTGACGAATCATATAAACCGCCAGCACCACCACAACCATAAAAACCACTTTCTCTATTTTTTTGGATAACATATTTGTACCATCGATTGACATTAATATATACTATGAAAGAAGCGAAGTATTGGGAGGTTGAAGAAGACAAAGTAAGATGTCACCTCTGTCCTCAGGAATGCCTGATAGAAGAGGGAAAGCGTGGTTTATGTAATGTTAGAAAAAATATTGATGGTAAACTCTACTCTACAATCTATGGGAAGGCTGCATCTTTAGCAGTAGATCCTATTGAAAAGAAACCTCTGTATCACTTCCATCCGGGGAGTCAGGTACTGTCATACGGGACCATGGGATGTAATCTAAAATGTAAATTCTGTCAGAACGCTTCTCTATCTAATGGTGATCCTGAGAGTCCATATCTTAAAGAGTATTCCGTCGAAGAACTAGCAAACAAGGCCATGAATTATGAAGGGATAGCATGGACCTATAATGAACCAACGATCGCATATGAATACAGTTATGATGTTTCTAAGAGGATTAAGGAAGATGATGGAGGATATGTAGTATATGTGACGAACGGATACATCAATGAGGCACCTCTAGAGGATCTATCTCCATATCTCGATGCCATGAATATTGATATCAAAGCATTTCACGATGGTTTCTATAGAAAGATCGTTGGTGGAAGATTACAACCGGTTCTAGATACTGCCAAGAAAGCTGTTGATCTGGGCATCCATGTTGAGATCACCTACTTGATCATACCTGGTTATAACGATGATGATGAAGAGATGAGGGAATTCTCTGAATGGGTGATTGAAAATCTAGGTGAAGATACAGTAGTTCACTTCTCAAGGTTCCATCCAGACCATAAGATGAGAGATACACCTTCTACACCAGAAAAGACCATGAACAAAGCTAGGGAGATAGCCAAGGAAGCCGGATTGAATTTCGTTTATCTGGGAAATCTTCCGGCGGAAAACGATACACGATGTCCTAAATGTGGAACTACCATCATTTCAAGGTCTTTTTTCTCTTCAGGAAAAACAAATTTAAAGGACGGGGAATGCCCTGAATGCGGTAGGAAAATACCTATAATATACTAAAGGACTTCAAATCTGATCTTATATTCCTCATCCCTGTTTCTGTTCCTAGCCTTTATCTTCTCAACTATATTATCTATCTGATCCTCATCAACCATCAGTAGAACACCCAATCCTTTATCCGCTGCATGTAGGGATGATTCTAAAGGTGCAAATTTGATATCAGGTTCGATCTTTAATATATTTGCTAAACCGTATTCCTTCTCATCCATCACGGCTACTTTATCATAATCTAGATTCTCTATCTTCTCTTTTACTTCAGCTGCTACATGTTCTGAAGATTCATCAATATCTGCACACAATATGAATAAATTTCCTATGTTCAGTTCAGTGATACCTCGAAGACCACCCACCAATACAGGTTCTCCCTTTTTAGCCTCTATCAAGGCTTTACCCATTGAGGAGGATTCTTTTTTGGAAGCATGTAAAAAACCATCCTTCATGAAAAGGCCGACCTGGTCATCCTCTTCTATATGTTCATCTGCTATGGCGGTACACCTAGAAATGAACTCTATCCTCTCGCTAGCTTCATCTAAAAAAGTACTGATCTCTTGAATCACGTCTCTTACATACTCCATACCTTTAGATGTGGGATGATAACGATGACCAGATGTATCGATCAACTCTTCTTTTTCCATATCAGAAAGATAATTAGATACACCCTGTTCAGACATGTCTAGAGATTCAGATAGGTCAGAGAGTTTGTTGGGTCTTTCTACAGCAGAGAGATATAATATCAAGAACTTTGTCAATGATCTTTTGTCCCGGAGTATCTTCATCAGTATCTGTTTAGAAAATTGATTCGAGATATTTTACAGTTTCCTATGTTCTTCATCAATCTTAGATAATCTTTGTAAAAATCTAATTTGCCATGATCTCCTCCAAAGAAAATAAAAAAACGGATAGAAGCCTTACCTTCCATACCGCTTTTCATCTATCCGCTGATTTTACAATAACGTATATTATTTATATTTTCGGATAATAAATTTGCATGGCCATGCATATGTATTGGATCTCTGGATGTTTTGTTTTAAATATGTAAAAAATTTTACCATGAATAAAATAAAAAAATATTTTAGAATCAGAGCGGTTCAAGTAAATTTTAAATAATTAAAGTATATTTGATTTCTAAGGTAGATATGATGGATAAAAAGATTATTTGTTTATTATTAGCGCTGATCGTGATCGTCTCAATATCGGTTCCTTCAGCAGTCAATGCTCAAAACAGTGGAAGTATCGAAATAACTGATGCAAGAGGAGAAACAATAAAATTTGACTCACCGCCAGAAAGGATAGTATCCTTCATGGCTTCCAACACTGAGATACTTTTCCACCTAGGTCTAGGAGATAAAGTCGTTGGCGTCGATAAATACAGTAATCATCCTCCAGAAGTGAAGGACCTACCAAAAGTAGGGGACGCATTCAATGTGGATTACGAAAAGATCGTCTCCTTAAATCCAGATGTTGTGGTGATAACTAAAGCAAATACCAATATGGTTTCCTCACTAAATGAATATGACCTCAAAGTAGTTGTCACAGACGGAAATAGTCTCGACGATGTGTATTCAGACATCAAATTACTGGGTAAGATGTGCAGTATAGAGAAAAAAGCAGAAAGTACGGCCGATGATCTCAAATCTACTATGGATAAGATAACCCAGGATATGAGTAATATACCAGAATCGAACAAGCCTAGAGCATTCTACATCTCAGGAACCTATCAGGGGATATACACTCCCGGAAATAACACATTCCAGAACACACTTATCGAGAATTCAGGATGCAAAAACATAGCCTCTGATAAGGAAGGGTGGGCCACTATTTCAGAGGAAGAGATAATCGGTGAAGATCCGGAGATAATAATAGCTCCCCACTACCTCAAAGAATCCGTAGAGGATTTAACCGAAAAGGACTCCTGGCGATCTATAGAAGCTGTACAAGAAGATCAAATATTTTTTGTGAATGGAGACATAATGTCTAGACCCGGACCTAGGATCATAGATGCTCAGTTAAGACTGGTCAACATAAATAAAGTCGTAAGAACAGAAGCTAATCGTCCAGACCTAAAGATAAAAGAAATAATGATCTCACCTTCCAACCCATTAACGAACGGTACTGCTTCGAATATCTCAGCAAGGATCGAGAACATGGGTCAGTTGGATGCGATCAACGTAAAAATATCCTTCTGGTACAGTTCACAGAATTCAGAAAATAAAACCCTGATTAATACAACCCGAATCGAAGTACTGGAATCGAAGACAACAAAAACGACGAATAAATTCAGCTGGAAATATCCGAAAACGGGAAACTACACGATAACTGCAGAAATAGATACGACCAATGAAACCTCCGAAATAAACGAAAATAACAATGAACTGACAACTGATGTGATAGTGGAGAAAGTAACAGAAGATAAAGAAGAAACACCAGGATTTACAACGACTCTACTGTTCGGAGCGATACTTCTAATAGGGATAATAAAATTTAAGAAGAAAAAATCATGGCCCAACCATTGAAGAAACACTTCGGCAAGGCTGTCATAGCCTTCTCATTTTTACTGCTACTAGTTCTAGTGGTATCAACATCTACAGGTTCTGAGAACATACCTTTCTCAAAAGTGATCAAAATAATACTTTCAGAGATACCTATACTTGAAAAATATTTTACCAATTATACCGGAACTGACTCAACGATAGTTACACTGATAAGACTTCCTAGGATATTATTAGGTGTGCTAGCGGGACTAGCCCTGGCGGTTTCTGGGAGTTCGATGCAGGGAATTTTCAAGAATCCAATGGCATCACCCTTCATCCTCGGAGTTTCAGCAGGAGGAGCATTCGGAGCTGCAGTGGGTATCTTCTTCAACATCAGCATATTCCTTCTCCCTCTTTTAGCTTTTATCTTCAGTATGGTAACGGCATTCACCGTATTCCTCTTGGGAAGAGTTGGGAACAGAACCGATATCTCAACACTGCTTTTAGCAGGCCTTGCTATGAATTTCTTGATGACCGCTCTAACGAGCTACGTACTTTTCATAAGCGATCCTATGGAAAGGATGGGTATAGTCTCCTGGATGTGGGGTTCTCTGAACGGTACGTACTGGGATGAGATCATGATAGCACTCCCCCTTACCATAGTTGGTGTCGTTCTGGTCTTTGCATACTCGAGGGATCTTAACGTTATACAGACCGGGGAAGAATCTGCTAAACAGTTGGGGATAAACGTTGAAAAGACAAAGATAGTGCAGTTGATCACCTCTAGTCTCCTGGCGGCGACTGTTATATCATTCACTGGCGTCATAGGGTTCGTCGGTCTTATAATCCCACATGCATCCAGGTTACTCGTCGGTCCGGATCATAAAAAATTGATACCTTTAGCTGGTCTTTTAGGTGGTATATTTCTAGTGTCTTGCGATACAATATCAAGGATCAGTGGTGAGATCTGGATCGGTATTATAACAGGACTTCTGGGAGCTCCTTTCTTCCTATACCTGTTGATCAAAAATCGAGGTGAGACGGTATGGTGATACTAGAAATAAATGAACTTACCACTGGTTACAAGGAAAAAGCTGTTCTTAATGACATAAATTTGTCCATGGAAAAAAATGATTTTGTAGGCATAATCGGTCCTAATGGTTCAGGGAAGAGTACACTTATAAGGGCTATAACTAAAATAATAGATCTCTGGGAAGGAGACATAAGATTAAAAAATCGTCCTTTAGACACTCTATCGAGAAAGGAGATCGGAAAGACATCAGCAGTCGTTCCACAGGATACCTTCATCAGCTTCCCGTACTCAGCGTGCGAAATAGTGCTCATGGGTAGAACACCGTACCTAGGAAGATTCGAAAATCCAGACAAGGAAGACAAAAAAATAGCTAAAGATGCTATGATATCAACGAACACTTACAAGTTCAAAGATAGAAAGGTGAAGGAATTATCGGGAGGAGAATTACAAAGAGTTATCGTTGCGAGAGCTCTTGCCCAACAGCCAGATATCCTTTTACTGGATGAGGCTACATCTCACTTAGATATAGGTCACAAAGTCCAGATGATGGATCTAATAAAAGATAAAAATAAAAAAGAAGACCTCGCCGTTCTATCTGTACATCACAACCTCAATCTTGCAGCAAGATACTGCGATAGGATCATACTGCTGGATGAAGGAGAAATCCATGCATCAGGAAGACCTGAAGAAGTGTTGACCAAACCACATCTAAGGGCTGTCTATGGAATAGAGGCTGAGGTTCATGAAAATCCCAAAGATGGTAGTCTTTATGTCACTCCTATAGAAGAAAAGCTCGAAAAAGAACAGAACGGTAAAAGGGTACACGTCATATGCGGTGGTGGAAGCATCGGGAACCTCTTCAAACTCCTGGTTGAGGAAGGATATGATGTTTCAGCAGGAGTACTCAACGTTATGGACTCTGACCTGGAAAAAGCTGATTTCTTGGACATCAACGTTGTTACTGAGGCTCCGTTCTCCTCGATAAATGTAAATAACCATGATGAAAACATCCGATATATCTTGGACTCAGATATCGTTATAGGTACAAGTTTCCCCATCGGTAAAGGAAACATAAAGAATCTACAGGCAATCAAGAAAGCGGCTGAAGAGGGAAAAGAAGTGATCCTTATTGAAGAACAGGATATAGAATCTAGAGACTATACAGATGGTAAAGGAGTCAAGATCTATGATGAGATAAAGAAAAATTACGATACTAAAGTGATAAAAGGTGAAAAAGATATACTGCACTGCTTATAATACCTGTATTTAAGGGCAAAAGATAAATAATTCCCTTTTTGATGACTTTCATGCGTACATTATTATGATGTACGTAAAAAGAAAGTTCGTAAATAGAGGTGTCAAAGTATATGAATAATGAAGTTGGAGTTTCTCCCCCTGTCGAAGAGGGAGAAAGATACGAAGTTGAAATTGAAGATATAGGGAAGGAAGGAGACGGAGTTGCAAAAGTTGAAAACTTCGTTGTTTTTGTTCCTGACACAGAAGTCGGGGACCAAGTAGAGATAGAGATCACTAGAGTACTACGCACACTGGCCTTTGGTGAAGTTGTCGGTGAAGCAGATATCGAAGAAACTGAAGAGATCGAAGAAGTTGAAGAATCTGAGGAAGTTGAAGAAATTTCAGTCGATGAGATTGAATTAGAATAGGTTTTTATCTTAAAACCTACTCTCATTTCATCACTTTTGAAGATAATACCTCAAAAACCTTTTTATCTTTTCTATTGATTTATTTTCCATGAAAAGTTTCGTAGGAATATTCGGACATACAGCTATCGATGTGATCTTAGAAGTTCCAAATCTACCAGAACCAAATACATCTATCGGATTAGATAGAAAAACGATAAGGTATGGTGGTACGGGAGCTAACATCGCTAGAAATGCTTCAGAGCTGGGTATACCGGTGTCATTGGCATCTTTTGTAGGTGATGATTTTCCAGAAGATTACAAAGAGTCCTTGACAAAATCTAACGTGCAGATATATGATCTAAAAGAGATGGATGGTTTCAATACCACGAAGGTCTGGATAATCACCGATGAAACTGAAAATCAGATGGCAGTAGTCGATCAAGGAGCTATGGAACACGCTGATGAGTTCGATCTTCAAGACCAGACGATAAAAAATTCAGAGATAATACATGTTGGAACCGGGAGACCAGAATACTACAAGAAGGTTATCGATTTGGCTGAAGATCTAGAGAAGAAAATATATTTCGATCCTGCACAGGAGATAAAATATGTTTACGACTCCGATAACTTACCCCCAGTTATCGAGAGATGCGACCTATTTTTCTGTAACGAGACAGAATTATCACTCACATTAGAATATTTAGATCTTAAAGATCCAGAAGAACTTTACGATTATGTAGATACTTTCATAGTGACCAAGGGAAAGAACGGGAGTACTCTGTATGATGAAGGAGAAAAAACCGTCATACCAGCCTTCGAACCTGAAAAGATAGAAGAACCTACGGGTGCTGGGGATGCATACAGAGCTGGTTTTTATGCAGGATTGTACAAAGGATTTGGGTTAAAGGATGCTTGTATGCTGGCTTCAGCTAGAGCAAGTTTTGCAGTAGAGACTTCTGGACCACAGAAGAACTTGATCGATTGGGAAACACTGTTGAGTAGGTACGAATCAAATAATACGATGTAATAATTAAAATATTAAAAACATATTTACTTAATTAAAGGTGGATATTTGAAGATAGAAGATCGACTCTCGAAAAGAATTCAATCGATGAGCAGAGAAAAGTTCGAAAGACTCTGCATAGATCTACTCGAGAGGATGGGATTTCAGATATCTACTGTGAAATCCATCGGTGGAGACATACAAGTAGAAGCTTCAATCGAAAGAGATGATGAAAAGAAAGACTATGTCGTCAACTGCTCAAGAGCAACGAACATCGAGAGGGAAGTCAGAAAGCTTGAAGAGATGGTAGATGAGAATATCCAAGGTTTTATAATCACACACCAGAGAGTAAATGAGAGAATAGATTCGAATGTGGAAGTTGCTGGTGTAGAAAATTTCTATAAATTATTAGATAAATTTCATCTGCTGAACGATTTAGATCTGAGGGAAGAAAGTATCCAGAGGGACGAAATCAGTAACATGATGGATGAAGCAAGGAAAACACTGAACGAAGAAGAACCCAAGAAAGCGATAGACAAGATAATAGAAATAATAAAAAAAGACGAGAATTTCAAGCAAAGTTGGTTACTATTGTCGAAGGCCTATAAAGAAATAGATTCCTACAAGAACGAAATAGATGCATTAGAACAAGCACTGAATATAGATGACGGATATGTAGAAGCGTGGAAAGCTAAAGGAGATGCCCACTACAGGAACTCAGATTATGACGAAGCTATCAGTTGTTTTGAAAGGCTCTTAGAGATAGAACCTGAATCACCTGAAACGTGGAATAACATCGGGCTGTGTTACATGAAAAAGGGAGAGCTAGATGAAGCCCTAAATTCGATAAACAATGCATTATCGATAGACGATAGATTTGTGCAGGCCTTGATGAATAAAGCGCTTATCTTTGAAAAACAGGGTAAGATAAAGAAAACAACAGAGGTATCTAAAAAACTTACAGAAATCGAACCAGACAACCCTGAATACCAGTACATACACGCTGCATATCTATACAAAAAGGACGATTATAAACGATCCTTGGAAAGAATCAACAAAGTTCTAGAATTCGATCCAGATCATAAGGAAGCTGAAAGGCTAAAAAACATTTTAGAACAGCAGATAAAGATAGAGAAAACTGATGAGATGATCAGGGAGAATGTTAAGTTATCCGAGCATTTTGACCCTATAAAACGAAAACGACTTTCAGAAGTACTATGGAGATTGGACGAAAATAAAGAAGCGATTAAATATGTTAATGAAGATAACGAACTAACGGGATGTATATTTTTCGAGGAAGGAAACCTAGATAAGGCAAAAGATATTTTTGATAAGAACAGGGAAGAGCCGATCTCATCTTTAAATCTAGAAGAAGTAGATTATCAAAACGGAGATCTTGTAGATTCAAAAAATATTCTCAACGAATTGAACGGAAAGGTGAGTAACATATCTATAAAAGAAAAGAAAGGGATCTCACTAAAAAAATTGGGTGATCTAGATAGTGCTATAGATATATTCGAAGATTTGATCGAAAATTATGAGGGACTAGAAGATGTGTTAGAAGAGAGATTCAGATGTTTGATTAAAAAAAATAGTTCTGTTGAGGATATTGAAAGTGATCTAGCTATCACTGATAAAAACCGTCTGTATAATCTATTCAGTATTTTACATTTTATAAACAACAATTATGAAGAGAGTATCGAGCTTCTAGAAAAGGTTACTGATATAAAGAATCCTATCTATTTCAATAACCTAGGATGTATATTGTACAATATGGACCGATTTGAAGATGCTCTCAATGCTTTCAAAAGGGCTATAGATAATTATGGTGAGACTCCAGTTTATTTAAACAATTACAGTTTCTGTCTGTTAGAGGAGGATAAGCTCGAAGAAGCCTTAGAAAATCTTGAGAAGTCATTGGATATAGATAGAAACAATCCGATAACCTGGTATTATAAAGGGATAGTGCTGAAAAGAAAGGGTGAAGATAACTGGCAGGAATCTATAGAAGAGTCACTAGATATCGACCCTGATTTTGAAGAAGCTAAAAGATTATTAGAATAATAATGCGACTGCCGGGATTTGAACCCGGGAAGCAAGCTTGGGAAGCTTGAGTCTTAACCAGTCTAGACCACAGTCGCTCTACATAACAAAGAGGGGGACCCCTTGATTTCAAGTGGAAACCGACCAACTACCGGTCTATGTTATAATCTTCTTCTTTCTCTATAACTTTATCTTCATAGCTAGGACCCAACTTCAACGCAAGGGTTTCTATCCTAGCTATATTTTTGATGAACTTACTCTTGCTGTTAGTTTTGAACAACTCATTAAATTCATTCAATGTTCTGTAAAGATCTATTATCACATAAGCAAATATGATCGTAAAAAGACCACCAGCCAAGAGTATCCAATAAGACCAATTCCCTAGGGTGTTTTCTATTTCACTGAGAAATCCAGGAGCACTACCACTTAAAACTGTACCGAATAGACCTATCACTAAACCTATAACACTTATCGCCAGTAAGATCGGTGAGATAACAAATTGATGCTTTTTATACTTTCTTTTTAGACTCATAGTTTCTTTGAACCGATGTACTTTACTTAAATTTTTTCTTAGTAAATAGAATATTTCAATGATTGTGTTCATGGGAATGTAGATTAGAAAAAGCTCTATCTACAACTTCGCTCAAGGATGGATGGATATGCATACCTCTAAAGATCGGTATCGCACTTTTATCATCTGTATACATCAGATTTATTATCTCCTGTATGAGTACTGATGCTTGTGGACCGATTATATGAGCACCTAGGATCTTATAGCTCTCCTGTTCTACTATAACTTTTACGAAATAGTCCTCTAGTTCCATAGCAGATCCTTTTGCAGTGTTTTCATAACCATAGTAACCTATCAATATATCATGATCTTCTCTTGCTTCTTCTTCTTTCATACCTACAGATGCTATCTCAGGGTGTGTAAATACAGCATGAGGAACAGCATGGTAATCAACCTTCCTTCTCATATCGGTGAATCCATTATAATATACTAATTCAGCTTCATAGTTAGCTACATGTTTGAACATATGTTTTCCAGTAGCATCCCCAAGGGCCCATATATTGTCTTTTGAAGTTTCTAGATAATCATCAACCTTTATCCAACCCCCTTTTGTAGTTTCTATCCCTGACTTTTCTGGTCTTAAAATGTCTGAGTTAGATCTTCTTCCAGCTGCTATCAACAATTCATCCGATTTTTCCTTTATTTTATCTCCTTCTTTATTTTCTGCATAAGTTAGTTTCTTATCCGATCTTTCATCGACCTTTTTTACTTCATAACCAGTTTTTATATCCATATATTCAGACAGTTTTTCCTTAGCTAGATCAGAGACCTCTTTTTCCTCTGAAGGTATGAACTGCGGATTTCTCCCCACTATCGTTACATCTGATCCCATCATAGAAAGGAAATAACCATATTCTGCTGCTATGTAACCTCCTCCCACGATCATCATGCTTTCAGGTAATTCTTTCATATCCAGGAATGTCTTGCTTGTTAAGTAATCAACGTTATCTACATTTTCTATCGGAGGTATGAAATCACGTGAACCAGTACCCAATATGATCTTATCTCCTTTTATCTTATCATTTCCTACTTTTATAGTATAATCATCTATGAATTCAGCATCATCCTGATAAAAATCTAGATCATCACTACGTTTAAGATTATTACCTATCTGGTTACTCTGAGGGATAACATGATCTCTCATCCTTTCCATTATCTGTTCAAAATCTATATCCTTGATATCTACGTTTATACCAAATTTACTCGAATCCTTGATATGATTGACAACCTCTGCAGGATACAGCAACATCTTTGAGGGTATACATCCTCTAGTTAAACATATACCACCAGGAGCCTCATTCTCTATAACAGCGATATCTTTACTTGGATCATCATTTAGAACTTGAGTTACGATACTCATGCCTGACCCAGTTCCTATCGATATCAGATCATATTCCTTCATATTATCCCTTCTTTAGAAATAAGAACTAACGTAATAAACCTTACCTACAATCTATCTTTAAAAGATAAAAACTTTAAACCACTAAAATATACCGGAAATATGAAAGAAACAGCCCTTCACTCGAATCATGTAGAAGCAGGAGCAAAGATGACAGATTTTGGCGGTTATGAGATGCCTTTAAAGTTCGAAGGAATCATAAAAGAGCATATGGCAGTAAGAGAAGAAGCTGGTATTTTTGATGTATCTCATATGGGAGAGATTCTGTTAGAAGGAGATGGAGCATTAGAGTTCATGAGTAATCACTGTACCCAAGATATTACAGAATCTGAAATAGGACAGATCAAGTATGCACATATACTCAATGAGGATGGAGGAATAATCGATGATACGCTCGTTAATAGATTATCAGAAGATTCATGTTACATAGTACCTAACGCTGGTAATAACGAGGAAGTCTATGACTTTTTAGCAAAAAGAGGAGGAGAAGAATACATCGAGGACATAACAGATGAAACAGCTATGTTCGCACTTCAAGGTCCTGATGCAGAGGAGATATTATCAGAAGTATGCGAGGAAGACGTATCCGATATAGGCTTCTTTAGAGGGAAGAAGATGAGGATAAATGACGAAGTTATGGACGCTTTCGATGAAGGATGGTCCATGTCCGATAAACCAGTAGTACAAAGAAGCGGTTATACCGGGGAAGACGGCTTCGAGATAGCACTTCCTAATGAAGCAGGAAAAGTACTCTGGGAACAGTTTATGGATCTTGAGAATCCACCAACAAGATGTGGTTTGGGTTCTAGAGACACTTTAAGATTAGAATTTGGATTCCTACTGTCCGGACAGGATTTCGATGAAAACAGGACTACGATAGAGACAGGATGGGAAGAACAGACTATAGATTGGGATAATGATTTCATAGGTAAAGAGAAACAAAAAGAGTTAAAGGAATCAGACCATCAGATGCTCAAAGGTATGGTCATGATGGAAAAAGGCATCCCAAGGCATGGATATGATATCTATGATGGAGATGAAAAGATAGGTGTTGTGACTAGCGGTAATAATTCACCTATTTTAGAAAAAGGAATCGCGATGGGATATCTTGATCCTGGTTATCATGAAGAAGGTACCAAAGTACAGATAGAGATAAGAGGAGAGAAGAAAGAGGCAAAGGTCAAGAATCCTCCTTTTACTGAATAATATTTACAAACCCTCGGGGGACTACTGTTTCCACTTGAAACATAGGGGTCCCCCTCTTAACTTTAGGTGATATGATATGAAGAAACTAGAAGGATTAGATATATTTAAGGAAATTTTGATGGAACCAGGAGTATCTGGGTACGAAGGACCGATAAGAGAAAAGTTGAAAGGACTGATCTTAGACTATGCAGAGGTAGAACAATCTGAAAAAATAAGAGAAGATAATATCGGGAACCTGATATATGAGCAGGAAAACGACGGACCTTCAGTTGGCTTAGTAGCTCACATGGACGAGATCGGAATGGTAGTATCCAATATAGAAGATGATGGATTCCTCAGGATAAAGAAGATCGGTGGGATCATGGATGCGTTACTACCAGGAAGGAACGTTACCATACATACAGAAAAAGGACCGATAAATGGAGTGATCGGTCATAAACCACCTCATCTCACCACTGATAAGGATAAGGAAGAAGAGATAACTCCTTGGACAAAGATAAGAGTCGATGTTGGTGCCTCTTCAGCAGAAGAGGTCAAAGAACTCGGAATAGACGTTCCAGATCCTATTACATTCGATAAAAAATTACTAAGACTTGCAGGAAACAAGATATCAGGAAGAGGAATGGATAATAGGATAGGTTCCTACACACTTTTAGAAACTCTTAAAAATCTAAAAGATGAAGAATTGGACATTTCGCCTTCTTACATCTGGAGTGTACAGGAAGAGATAGGATTGAGAGGTGCAAAAGTAGTTGCCAACACTATCAAACCAGACTATGTTATCGCACTAGACACTTACACTACTTCCGATATGCCAGGTGCAGAACAGTTCTATAAGCCGATAAAGTTCGGGGAAGGACCGGTTCTAAGGATGGTAGACACGAGAGCTATCTCAACTCCTAAGATGGTAAAGCACTTCAAAAAAGTAGCTGAAGAGAAGGATATACCATACCAGTACGGAGTAACTGGAGGAACTACTGATGGTATGGCTCTTCAGGAATCAGGTTGCCCAACTATTTCTATCGGAGTACCAGTTAGATACTCTCATTCAACCGTTGAGGTGGCTGATTGGGACGATGTCAGGAACCTTATCAATCTGATCAGAGAAGGTATGAAAGAGTTACCTCTAGAATAAAAAATCTTTCTTTCTTTTTATAATAAAAAAAATGAAAGGAGTAAATAATCGTTTTTAGAATTCTGTAGTACCCGTGAAGTTGAAGTTTGGTATCTTCATCGCAGGTACCGTGATGTATCCAGGCAGGTAGCCCAAAGAGTACATCTTTCTTTCCTTACCTATCAATTCTACTGAATCGAAGGCTTCGAGTAAGTTCTGCGTAAATCTCAGATTCTTTACTGGTTTTGTGACTTCTCCATCTTCTATCAGCCAGGTTCCATCTCTTGTCAAACCAGTTAAAATACTCTTTACTGGATGTACAGGTCTGCAGTAATTGAATCTTGTCACCAATATACCTTTGTCAGTTTCTTCTATCATCTCTTCGACCGATGAGTCTCCACTATCCATCAAGAGATTGAGTGGCATGGGACTTTGTGAACTCGGCATCGGCAGTGCATGACCTGTTGATTCCTTATCTTCTTCATCTCTACCTGCAGTGTAGGAATCGTAAACTACCTCGTTCGCTACACCGTCTTTGATTATGTTTACTCTCTCTTTTGGTACTCCTTCATAATCGAACGGGAAGCCTACCATGTCTTCATCGAGAGCATCGTCATAGATATTCACTCTTTCGTCAACGATCTGTTCACCAAATTTACCGTTCATAAAGCTTCTCTGTTCCTGTACTGACCTCGAACTGAAGCCCATAAATCCAAAGTACATCAGCATCAGCTGAGCTGCTAGTGGTTCCAGAACTACCGTGTATTCACCCAGATCGATGCTTTCAGTGTTCATGTTGTTGAGACCTTTCTCAACAGCGGTTCTAGCAACATCCATGTAATCTATGTTATCAACCTTGTATGAACAGGCTTCACTCCAACCAAATCCTTGATCATTATCCCAATCTGCTATGGCAGTGGAAGTTAGATTAGCATTCGTTATAGTACTCGTCTTGTGAATGCCTTCTGTATTGGCGATCATTAGGCCTATCTCCTCGGTTTTGAAGGCTCCGTACATCCTGTCTACATCATTGGAACTTCCATGGTCTATTATCTGTTTGACTATGTCAGCTCTTTCATCAGGTGAGTATTCAGCTGTTTCTTTGTCATAAGGCGCTTTTCCGCCTCTTCCTTTCTTTGGATCTGGCAATCCTTTGAATTGTGGATCTTCTTTTTGATGTTTAGCTATATTTTCAGCTCTTCTCAAACAATCAGTCAGGGAATCCTCATCTATCGAATTGGTCGTTGCAGATCCTACTTTCTTACCCTTCACAGCTCTGATAGAAACGGTCACATCGTTCTGAGCGATATTCTGATGTATCCTAGAATTCGCGTATCTTGTCAGGCTCGTATCTTCTTTTGATAGCCTGATCTCTGCCTCATCGACTTCTACTTTTTCCAGTATCTTCTTTACCATGTCCTCGTATTTATCGGGCATCACCATTTTCCCACCCCCACTCTGATATTTTTGAATCGAGATGGTGCACATCCGTGACCAACCCGCATAGTTTGAGGTGGTTCTCCTTTACCACAGTTAGGAACTCCGTGGAGTTTCCATTCATCTCTTCCAGAGATAGCATCACATTTATTCCAGAAATCATACGTGATCCCTGTGTAGGTTGGATTCTTGATCATCTTAGTGATCTCACCATCTTCTACTAACCATCCTATCTCTGTGCCGAACTGGAAGTTCAGTCTTTTATCGTCTATACTCCAGCTTTTGACTCCATCGAATAATATACCTTTGTCAGTTTCCTCGATTATCTCTTGCTTGTTCCAATCACCTGGTTCAAGGTTTATATTCGTCATCCTAACCAGTGGAAGGTTCTGCCATCCATCTGCCCTCATGTTACCGCTGACAGGTACATCCACTTGGGAAGCACCTTCTCTAGAAGCTTGATATCCTACGAAAAGACCGTCTTTGACAAGATCCACTTTCTTGGCTTTTGCACCTTCATCATCGTAACCAAACGTGCCTAAACCGTGTTTAGCGGTTGCATCGGATGTTAGATGAACGATATCTGATCCATATTGAAGTTCATTAAGCTTATCCGGTGTCATAAAGCTCGTTCCTGCATAACTTGCTTCAGTCCCAAGAACTCTATCCAGTTCAGTAGGATGTCCACAGCTTTCATGGATCTGTAACGCTAATTGATTTGTATTCAGAATTATGTCCATCTCTCCTTCTGGACACTGATCAGCATCTAACAGTTGAACGCCTTCTTTTGCAGTCCTTTCTGCATTCTCGATCAGGTTCATATCTTCAAAGTACTCGAACCCTGCAGATTGAAAATCTCCGCCGAAGGAATTTGGATAACTTCTGGTTTGCACATCTTCTCCGTCAGAAACGTTAACACTTATTCCGCCACCTATCTGTACGATCTCCTGTTCGATCCTTGCCCCCTCTGTGCTGGCAAATTCCTTCCAGAACTTCCATGCTCTATAGTTGGCTGAGCTCACTTTGATTTTATCGTCGATCTTCAATCTAGATTCTGCTTCTGTTAAAATGTCTAATTTTTTTTCTAGAGATACTTTAAAAGGGTCCTTTTTATATGGACTCGTGTAAGAGTCCTGATGAACCTCGATATCTTTAATATTTATCTCACCAGAAGCTTTTGCAGAAGCTTTAGCGATCTTTTGTGCTCTATCGATAGTTTTTATAACACCTTTCTTAGAAAGGTCAGAAGATGAAGCGAATCCCCATCCTCCGTCTATTATCCGTATAGCATAACCTTTACTGTCTGAGTCACTAATTGTTTCTACTGATCCATTTTTAACTTCTATGGATTCCTGTCTATTGTTTTCAAATCTAATATCACCATATCGGAAATCTCTGTCTTCTAGTTCCCGTAAACCAATTTCAACAATCTCCTCCATATACTTGCACCGTCATGCAATTGTATAAGGGTTATTTATACGTTTTCGAAACGTTTCAAACAGGTATTAATATAGTCAATGGGAAAAAACATTAATAACTGAGCGACTCTAAAACAATGTGATATATATGTCTGTAGATCTTAACGAATTCAGTTTCAAGGAACTGATAGGATTGTCTATTAAATCAGAAATAGACGCTAATGAATACTATACAGAGTTCTCGGAAAACGCAATTGGGGAATTGATGGCAGAGAGATTCCAGAGCTTAGCTAGAGACGAAGAAGTACATAAAGATGCTTTATTAAAGATACATGAGGAGGAATTTGGTGATAAAGATTATGTGGTACCTGAAGGTAAAAAACTTCCACCTACTGAGACCAAATTTGATTTTACTAACGTTGCAAACATGATAGATTCCTTGGAGAAGGGGATAGTGAATGAAAATAGTGCTAGAAGGATATACAAACATCTAGCTGATAGAAAAGAAAAATATGCAACTGAATTTGAGTATCTTGCGATAATGGAGAAAGGCCATGCAGAATCATTAAAAGCAGAAAAACAGATGCTCGAAGGTAAAGTAAAAAAGGAACCAGAAACAAAAGGATTGTCCTTAACAGAGTTCTGGGAAGAACATCAAAACTTCCAACCTGCTGATCATGAAAGGACAGGGTATTAGACCTTTCTTAAACCTTTAACCTCAATTTCCCCTCTTTTTCCATCCCATTTTTTTCTTCTATCTGTTATTTCAAAATTCCATCTATAGTTAGGGGCTCCCAAGACTAGGGTTTCGTATTCCCCGCCCTCGCCAGCTACGTTGATCCTATATTTATCCCTCAAATTTAGTAAATCTTCTAAACAGTTTTTATCGATCTTTCTACCCAACCATGAATCATCTAGACCCATAGCAGCAACACTCACTATCCTAGTATCGAAGCTGTTTTCAATCAAAAGCTCGAGGATCTTATCTTGGTCCATACCCCAAAGAGGAGATCTAACATCCAGATCGTAATCCTCTGCAATGTTTTTGATCCTTTCTCTTTGATAGTTAGAAGCTACTGCCCCAGTTATCAATCCTTCAATATCTAGGTCAGCAACAGCATCCCTTAAATCCTCTAGCTCCTTTTCCTTTTCACCTTCAGTCTTAACTTCAACCAGTTCTATATCCATCGATTCTGCCAATTCTGGAACTAGGTGTATGTTAGGTTTATGAAACATGTATGAGTCTTCTCTTTCTGGGAAAACAGTGATAAGTTTATCCACCGTAAAGCCTTCATTTTGAATCATCCATAATGCTAAAGTAGAGTCCTTTCCTCCAGAATATAAAGCTGCATAAGTCATAGAATTTCCATAAAAAAATTGAAAAAGGTGTTATAAAACACCTATTTTCCTATATATTTTGGATGCTTTTTATTTGCTACCCATTTCTCTTTCTCCTGGAACACCTTCTTCCTGACACTCTCAAGTGAATCATCGAGGGCTTTCATTATATTCCAGTCGTATTTATTAGCGTAGAACATACCGTAATCGGTGTTGAGCCTCAACCTGATACTATATTTTGTTTCATTGCCTTCCTTTTTATGGGTGACGACATGTATGTTCAGAACCAGTGGTTTCAGAACATTGTTAATTTTGCTCAGATATTTTTGAACTAAATCATACATCTGGTCGTACATCTCTGGAGAAGCTTCAAGTCCAGTTATCTGGACATAGACTTGCTCAGCTTCTCTAAAGGTTGTTATCAGTTCCACCAAGTCATATTGTGTTATTATCCCTTTTACATTGCCATTTTCTGCAGCTACTAATGTCGATATATCATATTCATTCATTTTATCGGCTGCTTTTTTTACAGTTTCATTCGGAGTTATTTTAACAGGTGGTTTGTTCATCAAACTTAGGATCTCCAAATTATCGTATGGTGAATCACGTTCACCTCTTCTTTCACCTTTTTCTTCCCTCTCTATTGGCCATGAACCCCCGTTTACTATATCTTTAACACCGATCATCCCACTTAGATGGCCGTGTTTATCTACTACGGGTAATACCCTTTCATCAAGCTTTTTCATCAATGATTTTGCTTTAGCGATACCTTCCCTTTCGGTCACTGTGGTTGGGGAAGGAGTCATAACATCGTTTACATCTATATCTGCTAATTCATCGATCTCTGGTATTATCGATACGATGTCTGTCCTGGAAACAAAACCGACCAGATCACTATTTCCGGCACTGACAGGTAGACCCCTATATCCTGAAGAAAGGAGCATCTCACAAAGTTCAACAATAGAATCGTTCTCGTTTATTTTAGGGGGTTTACTCATCACGTGTTCTAATTTTGTAGAAAATGGTAGATGTCTTCTTTCGATAAACTTTTCATCGCTTATCAGGCCGATTATTTCCCCATCTTCTATTATTGGTATCTCTGAAATATTATGTTTCTTCATCAAACCGATCGCATCAGAAACAGTATCTTTTGGTTCCGCGGTGATCACTTCTTTACTCATAATGTCCTTAACTCTAAAATCATCTATTCGCGCCATTTTATTTCGCCATCCTGAAATTACGTCAGATGTTGAAGAACAAGATATTCACTTATAACTCAATTTTGTCCTCCAACAATAAGATAAGTGTTTAGAAGTTATAAAAAAATTGTCTTGATAAATCATATTTTTGAAATCATGATAGACAAAATGGTTTAATAATGAGTGTTTAATAAGAATTTCAAGGTGTTTATATGAAGAAAGACGCAGAATATATATATGAACAGGTGAAGAAACACCATGAATGGTTCTCGAATTCACTACCGATGATCGCATCGGAAAATATCATCAGTCCAATGGCCAGGGAACTGTTGCTGTCGGATTTACAGGATAGATATGCCGAGGGTACACCTGGTAACAGATATTATCAAGGAAATATTTATGTTGATAAGATCGAATTGAAGGTACAGGAGCTAGCAAGAGAATTATTTGGTGCAGATTACGCTGATGTCAGACCTATTTCTGGTACAAACGCTAATCAAGCGGTCCTAATGGCTTTAGGCGGACCAGATAAATCGATAACATCTGTAGATGTTTCAGATGGTGCACACATAAGTAGTGCTGTTTTTGGTTCAGTCGGATTCAGAGGGATGGAACCGAAGACCTATCCTTTCAATGTAGATGAGATGAATATCGATCTTGAAGGTACAAAAGAACTGTTGTTAGAAGAGGAGCCTGATATCGCTTTATTTGGACAATCTGTATTTTTATTCCCTCCACCACTTGAAGAATTGAAAGATACGTTTGATGAGGTCGGATGTCACGTTTGGTATGACGGAGCTCATGTCCTAGGTCTGATCGGTGCTGGAAGGTTCCAACAGCCTTTGGAGGAAGGTGCAGAGATAATGACCGGTAGCACACATAAAACACTCCCAGGTCCTCAAAGAGGTATCCTTCTAGCAAATCCTAGGGATGAAGAGACACAGGAAAAACTAAAATATGGTGTATTCCCAGGAGTTCTTTCAAACCATCATCTTCACACGATGGCCGCGTTGGGAGTATCATTGGCTGAACACATGAAATTCGGTAAAGATTATGCCGATCAGATAATCAGTAATGCACAGGCACTTGGACAGGCACTCCACGAAAGAGGATTTGATGTACTTTGTGAGCATAAAGGATTCACAGCATCACATACTATAGCAGTGGATGTCTTGGATGAAGGCGGCGGTGAAACGTTGGTCGAAGCTATGGAAGAAGCCAACATGATCGCTAATAAGAACCTGCTACCATGGGATGACGTTGACAGTGCTCAGGAACCAAGCGGTATTAGATTAGGTGCTCAGGAACTGACAAGATTGGGAATGAAAGAGAATGAGATGGATGAAGTCGCTGAATTCATCAAGAGGATCGTCATGGACAAAGAGGATCCAGAATCGGTCAAACAAGATGTGACGGCATTCAGAAAAGACTTCAACGAAATACACTACTGTTTTGACGAAGGCATGCCAGCTCACGAGAGATTCTCGTTCCTGGATAAATACTAAAAAATCCAAAAACCCTTTTCTTTTTTGATTCTAATATAATGAGAAAAATAAATGGTTTTTATTCGGTATGAAGTTTGAATTTTTCCGCATCCATCAAACCTTCATACTCTGATTTATCCTCGTATTCGATGGTTACTATCCAACCATCACCGTATGGATCTTCGTTTATCGTTTCAGGTGAATCTTCAAGAGCATCATTCACTTCTTTAATAGTTCCAGAGATAGGAGCGTACAGATCTGATACTGTTTTGACAGATTCAACAACTCCGATCATGTCACCTTTTTCAACTTCCTCTCCAACTTCTGGAAGTTCGATATATACGATATCTCCAAGCTCTTCTTGTGCGTAATCGGTGATACCGTATTGTACTTCACCATCTGTTAATTTCACCCATTCGTGATCTTCCGTGTATCTTAATTCTTCAGGTATTTCAGGCATTTTTTAACACCGGTATTTTCAATAAAAAGGGGATATATAAGGTAATCGGATGTTAGAAATTATGATATATTGGAAAAAATAATTTACATTTCTAATTCTCGATCATCGTACACTATCTCTCCATCCACCACGGTCATGATAATTTCTATGTCATTTATATTGTCTGATTCAAGAGGGTTGGCGGATAAAACTACGAAATCAGCATTCATGCCTTCCTTAAATTTACCAAATTTGTTTTCATCATGAGTGGAATAGGCACCGTTGGTTATGTAACTCTGTAAAGCGTTGTATGTCGAAATTCTTTGTTCTAGGATAGGGTGGTTTACTGCTGAATAAATACCGAATAATGGATCCATAGGCATACAATCCGAGCCGAAGGTCATCTTGACCAGAGATCTCTGAATATCCCAATATGGATTACATTTTTGGAGACGATCTTTACCCAATCTCGTTTCGTTCATCCCACCTGATTTGGACCACTTATATGCAAAATTTGGCTGAATCGATAAGATCAGGTTAAGATCCCTTACTCTTCTTATGTTTTCTTCCCAAAGCATCTCTGCATGTTCTATTCGATGCCTTAATTCCTTCGTCCTGTTAGAAGCCTCTTCAAAAGCATTGATCGTTGTAGATATCGCCTTATCACCGATGGCGTGGACCATGATCTGAAATCCTTTTTCCTCGCCCTTTTTGATTATATCTTCCATCTCATCCTGGTCATGTATCAATATTCCATTATTACCAGGATCATCAGCATATTCATCCTCTAAAGCTGCAGTTCTAGCACCTATTGAACCATCTGAGAATACTTTTAATCCATTCAATGATAAGAAATCACTTCTCTCTACTGGCCCGTCCTCTTCAACTTCGTCGTAATATATATAACATCTAAATCTTAAATTCAGATCGTCAGCTTCATCCAATTCTTTGTAAGCTTCCCATGCATCCTTTCCTACGACTTCATGAACACATGTGATGCCCAGCGAATGTGCTTTTTCTATACCTCTTTTTATTGCTTCCTTTTTCTCCTTCTTAGAGATAGATATTATTTCGTCAAGTTCCCAAACAGGTTCTTCTTTTAACATGCCTGACTCATAGTCTATCTCTTCCCTATCTTCTCCTATCTTTTCTAAAGCCAAAGAGTTTGCAACAGCACTGTGTCCACATACTCTTTTGATTATGATGGGATGATCTTCACTAAGTTCGTCCAAATCTTCTTTATCTGGAACATCAGTATCCTTCCATCTGGATTCGTCGTAATCTGCACCTATAACCCACTCACCATCGTCAGTTTTTTCTATCTTTTTCTCTAAGTAATATTTTACTTCTTCGAAGGTCTCACATTGGGACAGGTCAACTCTATCCATCTTTAGACCAGTTTCTAGAAGATGAGTATGAGAATCGATAAATCCTGGAAGTACATAATTACCATCTAGATCTATTTTTTTATCCGTACCCTCCATGATCTTATCATAATCGTCTATATTACCGATCGTACCGTTTTCTACAGTAAAACCATGATACATCTCGGAGCGTCTTTCAAGTGGGATGACATTACAATTAATAAAACCAATCATGCTAATAATATCCCCTCCAGTCATTATAGTGAATCCTGAATATCCTTTATTGGATCTTCAAGATAATCGATAATATCTTCTATATTGCTATCACTTACTAATTTGGCAACTAAGATCGCTGAAGGACCACTATTTAATATCAAGATACGTGAGTTCTTCAATTCAACTAGAACATATGATAATTCATCCTCTAATTCTGATGTAGCAGTTTCTGCTGATCCTAGTAATATAGCAGACATAGCTACGAATGTTTCGCGGTGAGAGTTTTTAGGGACCTCACCAGCTATATGCATACCACTTCTAGACACAAGGGTCACATTTTTAATTTCTGGATTTTCTTTGATATCCTCTAATAACACTTCAATTGATTTAGCGGGAGACATTTTAACCACAACTTATGTATAATTTAGCCCTCTAACAATTATCCCGGGAGATTATAAAGATTTTGCTTAGATTGACCTATTTTTATGTAAATAGTAGATTGAACAAAAGATTATTAAAGAACCAGTTTTAATATCGCTTTATGCCTATTAAGAACTTTGAAATAAGATCTATTGATGCTGAGAGATACGGTGAAAAAGAAGAAGCGAGAGGTAACCTTAGAGTGGACCATAACAGTTCAGTTACCAGGATAAGAAAAATTGATAACAATAAGAATGAACTAAACTTCAGATTCAATATCAACTATTCAAATATGGGTATGATCAAGATCGAGGGCAAGATACTCTTCGAAGGTAACTATCCTAATCTAGCAAATAAATGGAAAAAGGATAATGAGATGCCTCAAGATGTGGCTCAACAGGTTCATTCAACGGTCATAAGTAATTGTATACCTCAAGCTGTCATCTTGGCTAAGGACCTGCAACTTCCCCCGCCTATCCCGTTGCCTCAGGTAAACTTATCCGAACAGCAGAAGGAAGACAAGAAGAATGTTGGCGGTATGGAGGTAGCTTAGAAGAGGTCTACCATGACATACTATGAGGGTATTTTACTATCCTCAGATAAATTTATAAATGCGTCAGCGGCAGGTGCTGATGTTAAAGAAGATACTTTACGATTGAATATATATTCTCCATCTGATACTGCTAGAAATTTAAGTATTGGTAGTAAATTTACATTTTCTTTGACACGGGATTTGGAGTTATTTTTCAGAGCATCGTTGACCGGCCATGATGAACCGGAGAAAATCGAGCTATCTACAGATAATATGTTGGAAAAGGATGGTTATTATTATCCCAAAGAAGCGACAAAAACATATTTCTGTGAAGTAATTGATATCGCAGAAAAGGAAGGTGAGGATGAGTTCGGTAGATACACAATTAAAAAGATAATCGCCGAAATCATTTCGGAAAGGGGTGAGAAAGAATATCTAACCAGAGAGAATCCGTATCTAGATTCCATGGTATATGCAAGCAGGATACCTGTCTCTGATGAGGAACAAAGAAAAAAAATTAAAAAGAAAGTAAATGAGTTATTAAAGAATAAGAACGACGACTTAGCTAGAAGAATAAAAGAATATGTCAAAGGTGAAAATTGATGAAGTTTGACCTTCACATCCATTCCAAGTATTCAGGCGATTCCAAGGTCGATCCTGAAGAGATAGTAAGGATTGCTGAGAAGAGAGGGCTTGATGGAATAGCTTTACTCGACCATAATTCTATTGAAGGATATAACAAGATAAAAGATATCGAGACTGAATTGGTACTAGTACCAGGAATAGAGGTAAGCACGGAGCAGGGTCACGTTGGTGCCATCGGATTAAGAGAGGAGATCGGTAGGCCAGAAACTGTAAAAGAAGCGATAGAAATCATACATGAGCATGATGCGATAGCGGTTGCTGTACACCCGTACCGATTTTGGTCGGGCATGGGTGAAGATGTGATCCGAGGTAATAATTGGGATGCTATGGAAGGCATGAACGGCAGGACATGGCATTATAAAAATAAACGTTCTCAGGAATTAGCTAAGGAGATGGATCTGCCTATGGTAGGGGGTAGTGATGCTCACAGATTGAAAAGTGTCGGTAAGACCTATACTATCGTTGAGAATGCAGATAGCTGGGAAGACCTGATCAGGGATATCAAAAAATATGATACTGGTGTTGGTGGAGAGGACAGAACTTATAGACAGACTTTTTTCTACATCAGACGAGCTTTAGGTGGCTGGATAAAAAGAGGATTTAAACGGATTTAACTCAATTTTTCCTGTATTACATATTTGTACTCTAATATACCAACAAAAACAGCTCCCACTATGGCTGGTATTATTATTTCATAAATGTTACTCGCGTTATTCATAGATTTAACTAACGGCACTCTTAGAGCACCTAGCATCAGCCCAAATAAGAATGCCATGGATACTGAAGGATATTTTTGTAAGAGATGATCTAAAATTTTAGCAAAACCGAATATACCGATCAACGCACCTAGAGAAAAGAGTATCAATACTGAAATATTGAAGGAATATAAAGCTTCGACCATAAATTCATATTGATGCAGTATCAATAATATGTAAGACCCAGATATGCCTGGTAATATCATAGAAACTATCGCTACCATCCCTGAAAGAAATATTGTAAGAGGTCCATGATTGAATTCTATACTTTCAATACCTAAAATATAGAAAACGAATACAAAACCAATAAGAGCCGATATGATAGAATATGGGTTGATGTTTTCAATATATTTGTATATAACTGCTACCGATGCAAGTATCAATCCAAAAAAGAATGCAAACGTTATTGCTGGATATACATTCATCACGAAATCTAATCCTCTAGCTATGCTAACAACAGATACAAGCGCACCTACTGCCAAAGGTACAAGAAATGGAAAATCGATATCGTTCAGCTTAGATTTAAAACCATCAACATCACCTTTAAAAAGAGGTAAAGGAAGATCTTTCGGGATCTGATTTATAGCATGTATCAATTTATCATAGATCCCTATAATTAAAGCTATAGTACCTCCAGAAACACCCGGGATTATATTAGCGGCCCCCATCAAGAGACCTTCAACGAATCGTTTAAAGAAGTCTTTAATTTTCATCTTAGCCTATCATAATGAACATTATTTGTATTATATATTTTTCTGCCTAACCAAGTATCGAAATGAGCAGTGGTAATACTATGAATAATCCGATCCAAGTGAATACATTGGAGAACGTTCCCACTAAGAACACCCTTATGATATCATTTGTCAGAAAATCTCTTGTTGATTTTGAGGCAGTCAATTCACTGAGATCTTTTAATTTAGGATTTCTTAGTTTTAACTCCACATAACCCGCGATCCAACCGGGCCCTATGAGAGTCAAAGACATAAAAGGGGCTAAGATAAATGAAGTGATAATCGATAGAGGATGGCCTCTACCAAGGAGAGCACCTAATGCAGCCATACCTCCGACTGCTATGAACCAATAAAGCCAAGCTCTCCATATATTCAATACATCTGAAAATAAAAATAGGTAAATAGCTAGACTGATGAAAAATATAGGAGATGCGAACCTCAAGAGGGTAGTATACACCTTTTTACTGATCTTTTCCAGATGAATGATACCTTTTACTCTTCCTCTTTTTTCTTCTTCCTTACTTATTTCATCAAGCTCACTCTTGACTTCACTGATCTTACTCTCCGGAACGATGGCTAATATCTTGTCTCTCTTTGACACTTTAAATATCTTTCTGCTGATATATTCTATCCTTTCTTTCTTAGCGATTTCAGCGACTTTAGGGGCAAAATTTTTTACAGCATCCAGAACCCCATCTATCAAATCATCGTGCTTTTCGATATCACGAACGGATTCTGATTTTTTCTTTTCTGAGAATGTCAACATCGTGGATCTAAAGTACCAGATCATCTTCAACTTTTCAATGGGAGACATATTTCTGAAGGCTCGACTCAGTGTGAGAGTGATATCTCTATCTAAAAATTCTACATCTACATTAAGCGAATCAGCTAATGGTACTAGATTAGCGATATGACTTTCAGGTTTGAGACCTTTAAAACGTCTGAGGTTTTCTCTTACGGCATCCATAAATGCTTGATAGATCAGAGTACCCGTTTTTCCTTCTTTATAGGAGGGCAATAAGGGTTTATTTTTCCACTTTTCTTCTTCCTCCAAAGATTCAAATCTTTTTTCACATAAAGTAAAACCCACGAATCCAGGATCATAATCATTGATAAGATTGGAGAGTTCTGATTCTAGGCTTTCGTCTCCTAGATAATCAACTCCAACTAGTACGATATCCTCGTTATATTCGTGTTTTTTCATAATAATGCTTCCGAATATATTATCTGAATATTCATTACTAAAACTTTTTTATACTATAATAAAATGACCCACCATGGTTTTACAATTGATAGGTTGGACTGCGGCACTGATTGTAGGAGTTATAATATTGGTGAAAGGTGCTGATTTTTTGGTCGAGGGCGGGGGTAAGACAGCAGCCTATCTAGGGGTACCAGCGATCGTTATAGGATTGACCTTAGTTTCATTCGGAACATCTTTACCTGAATTGGCAGGAAGTCTTAACGCCATAATCAAAGGGAAGCAGGGGATATCAGTTGGAAACGTGATCGGTTCTAACATCGCGAACATTTTACTGGTATTAGGTGCCAGCTCGCTCATCAAACCGATAAGTGTAGATAGGAACATAATAAAAAGAGAGATCCCTATAATGTTCGGTGCCATGGCTCTTCTGGTTCTTTTTGTCTCCCAAATATTATCACACGATTACGTCATCCATCGTTGGGAAGGTGCAATATTGTTGATAGCCTTCATAGGTTATGTCGGATTTTTTCTATATATCGCTTATTTTGAAGGTGACAAAGAGATAATCCAGGAAGAGATGGAGATCGAAGAAGAGATAAAGGAAGAAGAATATGCTAAAGGAGAAGGATACAACGCTAAAATCAATGTTGCAAAGATCGTATTTGGTTTGATAGGTATCGGACTTGGCGCAGAACTGATGATCGATGGTGCAATATTTTACATGAACACATTCGGGTTGAAAGAAGGTATAGTAGGCCTAACAATCATAGCTTTAGCCACTTCGTTACCTGAATTAGCCGCTTCGTCTATGGCTGCTTATAAAGAAGAATCTGACATATCGTTAGGAAATGTGATAGGCTCAAATACTTTCAATATCCTGATGGTGCTTGGGATATGTGCAACATTTTTCCCATTAGACTTCTCTCCAGACATAATATCCAGTATGTTCATCATGATAATAGTGAGTATAATCTTGACGATCTTCATGTACACCGGTAAAAGAATATCAAGAATAGAAGGAGCTCTCATGTTATTGGGTTATTTCCTTTACATGGGCTACCAGTTCATTTACATACATTGATCAGTAACCAAGTTTGAATGATTCTCTGTTCTTTATTATCAATACTAGTGAGATCATCGAGAGTATCTGAGGTATAAACATAAGGAGCTGGGAAAGATTACCCAATAGATCGATTTCTAAGTATTGGTACATATAAAACCAGAGAATCGAACTTAAGATGGCGAAGATTATTCCAGAGAGAGATAATACAAAGGAATAACGTTTTATCGCGCTTATCGTACCCCCCACGACGAACGACAGAAAAATTATTCCAGCCAACCACACTCCATATATGCTGTTTAATTCGGCCCCCGATAATTCTATTAAAGAATTTGGAATGAATATCTGTGAAAAGCCGTATACGAAAAACGGGATGGTCAAAAATAATAAGATGCCCGCTACTATCAGTCTAGATTTTTTATTATTGTTTATTTTCAATGTAGGATATAGACCGGAATATATCTCCCAGTAAAAATCATGTTCTTTGACCCTGTTCTCGTGCAGCGAATCGATATATCTGTAATTACAGTAGGGACAAATAACGTCTACATCTGAGGTGTTTTCTCCTTCCTTTAAATTTTTATAAAAATGTGCTCCGCAGGAAGGACATCGAGTGAATAAACTCTTCATAAATTATCAATCTCTTCAAAATTATAAGTTTTTTTGCTTTTTTAGCGAAAATATATTTATCATGATGACAAATTATGTATTACCTTGTCGTTGAATAATATATCTAAAGGATTTAAAATACAGGAGATCGAAGGAACTGGGAAACTCCAGTCTTTATTGACTAAATTGAAGAATCACTCTTTTACTGGATATGTAAGAATTGAAATATCTGATCAGTACAAAGGCCTTATTGTAATTAAAAAAGGAATACCTATTGTTTCCCAGCTTGAAACACCTTCGGAGAGATTAAGAGGTTTAGAGTCATTACAAAGAATTCAAAGCTTGGAACATAAAGCCGGATTGAAGATACAGGTATACACTAAAGTGGATATAGATAAAATTATTTCAGAAATGGATGGGAAGATAGCTGGAGAAGAAGAGACCAGCGAGTATAAAATTGGACAAGATAAGCAAGTAGATATCGCTATAAAGATCATGGATGGGGAGATAAGTCCTCGTAGATCTTCTAAGATATCAGAAAAAATCGAGGATAAATTTCCGAGTAGATACAGTTTTGACAAATTCGTAGTTGGGCCAAACAATAGATTTGCTTACGCTGCAGCTCTAGCGGTTTCAAAAAATCCTGAAAAAAGTTATAATCCTTTATTGATTAAAGCGGAATCAGGTTTGGGAAAGACTCATCTTATGAAGGCTATCGGCAGGGCATTATCAAAACAGTTCCAAAGTAGAAAAATTAAGTACGTAGAGACTTCCAAGTTGATCTCTAATTTTGATAAATACTTAGAAGGCGATGACTCAAAGAAATTTGAGGAGAAGTATATCGGATGTGATACTTTACTGTTGGATGATATACAATATATCGCTGAGAGATTAGATGTTCAACATTCATTATTTCATATATTTAATGAGATCCAAAGCAAAAATGGACAGATAGTAATCTCCAGTGATCGACCTCCTGAAAATATAACCGAGATAGAGGAGAGATTGGCTTCTAGATTTAAATCAGGATTGGTGGTCGATATTTTACCCCCTACATATGAGACTAGGAGACAGATAATCAAAGAGAAATCCGAACAATTTGATTTCGAAACATCTCCAGAAGTATTAGATTTTATAGCCGAAAATATCAAAAAAAATGTGAACTTCATAGAAGGAGCTTTAACAAGAGTGTCTGCTTATTCAGATCTACTCGATGAAGAAGTTACCCTAAACAATGTTAAGAAGACATTGGAACAGTATATCGATAAGGAGATTGAGCACGAAGAATTGAAGTTAGATGTTCTCGAAGGACGAAGTTATCTGATCAAGGGTGAAAGCGTTGAAAACGTGTTTGAATTGTTAAATAAAATTGATAATGATAATGAGCGCTTAGTGATATCAAGATTGAATCCTGGAAGGATTAAAGATGAGTTTGAATTGAAAGAATCAGAAGTAAAATGGTTGACAGATAAAGAAAGTGAGAAATTCGAAACGATCTCACCCAATCTTGAGAGATTGAGTTGGCTTTTAGAGAAGAAGAGTAAAGAGGATTCAGTGATATTATTGGATGGTCTTGAATATCTGATAAGTAATGTAAATTTTGAGGCTTCTTTAAAATTTATACGACACATGGTGGATATAGTATCAGAAACAAAGAGTATATTTTTAGTGATAGTGAATCCGAACGCTTTAGAAGATAAGGAAATAAGTATTTTAGAAAGAGAGATGGATACTATATCTTATGTTTCTTAATCCTCTTCTTCATCGGAATTTCCAACATATACTGAAGTATCTACTATTTTTCCAGATAGACTATCCTTGATCTCATCAGGTATGTAGGTTGTGACTTTCCCGCAGGAATCACAGACAACACCGACCTCATATTTTCCTTTATTACCGCAGGATGGACATTCGAATGTTTTTGGCAGTAGCAAAGCGTTCATAATTTTGACTTCCAATCTAGCTACTCTGCTGCCCAAAAGTCCCACTTGGGTGGAGATCTTCCTGTGCATATCTTTTATCTTTTCCGATTCATCTTCCGCCTCTGATAGATCGGAATATTTCTCCATCAATACTCCGGCTTCAGCTGCTGTACAGTAACCTTCTTTAACGAGGTCGACTCCGTCCTTTCCCTCGTCGAACATTTTGAACGCTTTTGATTGTAGAGATAAATCATTGAGTTCCTCGCTGAGGAGTTTTTCATTTATGATATGATTTTTAAAATCGTCCTTGTCTTTTTCCAATTCTTCAGCTATCTCATTGAGTGAAAACCCTTCTTCATGCATATCTTTTATATTTTTTATTTCTTTCTCGGTCAGTTTCATTTATAACAAATATCATAATCTCTTTTTCTCTTATAACTGTTTTTATGTCTGCAAACTTTTCCGAAAATTTAAAATCTTAATACAATTTAGTACGCACCATGCCTTCCTATGGAACAGAAGAATTCGTTGAGATCGAGAAGAAATGGCTGGATAGATGGGAAGATAGTGATATCTACAAGTTCGACAGAGATTCAGATGCCCCCATCTTTTCAATAGATACACCACCACCTACTATTTCAGGTAGGATGCATATAGGTCATGCTTTTTCATATGCTCAGATGGATATAATAGCGAGATACAAAAGGATGCAGGGCTACAATGTGTTCTATCCATGGGGATTTGACGATAATGGTATCGCTACAGAATTATACGTAAAAAATGAGACAGGTGTGGATCCTAAGGATGTAGGCCGTGAAAGGTTTATCGAGTTATGTTTAGAGGAGAGTAAGAAATTAGAGGATGATCTTGAAAGAAAATGGAGAAGAGTAGGTACTTTCCCAGATTACGATATCTTCTATCGAACCATAGATGAAGATTCGAGGAGAACATCGCAGAAATCTTTTATCGAATTATATAAGATGGGTAGGGAATATAGAAAGGAAGCTCCGACTCTATGGTGTCCACACTGTGAGACAGCCATTTCACAGGTCGAAACAGATGAGTTAGAAAAGGAAGGCAAGTTCAATAACATTTACTTCGACCTAGAAGATGGTAGGCAGATAACGATATCTACCACAAGACCTGAGCTACTTCCAGCATGCGTTGCAGTCTTCGTACATCCTGAAGATGAAGAGAACAAACATCTAGTCGGTAAGACTGCAAAGATACCTTTGTTTGGCCAGGAAGTTCCGATAATAGAAGATGAAAAAGTGGACATGGAGACTGGAACGGGCATTGTCATGTGCTGTACCTTCGGTGATCAAACAGATATCGATTGGTGGTATGCCCACGACCTACCTCTGAGGATAGCAATAGATGAAACTGGGCATATGACAGATAAAGCCGGTAAATATTCAGGACTGGATGTAGAAGAAGCAAGAGAAAGAATTATCGAGGACCTTAAAGAGGAAGATAAGCTAGGAGAACAATGGGAGATAGTTCACGACGTCAATGTTCATGAAAGGTGTGATACTCCTATAGAATTCCTAGTAACTAAACAGTGGTTCATCAAATATTTAGACCTGAGAGATAAATATTTAGGTATTGGCGAGGATTTGAATTGGTATCCAGAACACATGAAGGTAAGATACGATAATTGGGTAAAATCACTCAGATGGGACTGGTGTATATCCAGGCAGAGATACCATGGTATACCTTTCCCGGTCTGGTACTGTAAAGATTGTGGAGAAGTAAAATTAGCTAAAGATGAACAGTTACCTGTAAATCCATTGGTCGATGATCCCATAGGGAAGTGTGAAAACTGTGGTGGTGATGAGTTTGAACCTGAAGAGGACGTTCTCGATACATGGGCTACGTCCTCATTAACGCCTTATATCTCAACAAACTGGATAAACGACTCCGAATTATTCGACAAAGTTTTCCCCTTCAGTCTCCGCCCTCAATCTCATGATATCATCACGTTCTGGGCGTTCAATACGATCGTAAAGAGTTTGTTCCATTCTGATGAGAAGCCATGGGATGACATAATGATACATGGATATCTGATGCTCCCAGGTGGAAAAGCATTCTCCTCTTCGAAGGGGATAATAATCGATCCAGAAGATATAGCTGATGAATATGGTGCTGACGCTATAAGATACATGAGCGGTTCCAATAAACCTGGAGAGGATTTAGAATTCGAAAAGAAATGGTTGAAGAGAGGGCAGAAGATAAGGACGAAGTACTGGAATCTTCAAAAATTTATAAGGAATTCTATCGAGGATAAAGTGGATGATTATTCAGAATTAAAAACAGTAGATAAATGGTTGTTGAGCAAGTACAGTAAGTTGATAAGAGATATAGGGGAATACATGGAAGACTACCGATACGACAAGGCACTGAAAGATATAGAGTACTTCTTATGGCATGTATTTGCAGACCATTATATAGAGATGATAAAACATAGGATCTACAAAAAAGAAGATGAAGCAGTGAAATACACACTCTATACAGTCGGTTTAGGCATAACAAAGATGTTAGCACCGTTCATGTGCTTCATAACAGAAGAGGTTTATGATAGATATTATAAAGAATACGAAAATAAGAAGAGTGTACACATCGAAGATTGGCCAGAAGAGATAATGATAGACGAGGAAGCAGAGAAACAGGGTGAGACTATCAAAAACATCATAGCTGAGATCAGGAACTGGAAATCTGAAAAAGGAATACCTTTGAACGAAGAGATAGGTGAGATTAGGATAATCAGTAATTCTTCTGGTATCAAGGAAAATGAAGAGGATATTTTGAACACTGTCAAAGCAGATAAGCTCAACCTTATAGATTCCGACGAACTTGAGAAGAAAGCAGCAGAGATCATACCAGATTACTCTTCTATAGGGCCTAAATTCAAGGAAAAAGCAGATGATATCGTTGAGGAATTGAAGAAAGCTGATGCTCAAGAAATTTCAAACTCATTGGAAAAAGGTGGATACGAGATCGATTTAGCCGACAAGACTCACACTATAACTACAGAAGATGTTGATGTCAGGGAATCTAAGGTTCATAAGGGTGAAGAAGTAGAATCTGTACAGTTTGATAGTGGCATCATCCTATTAGAAAAGATCAGGTAAATACTTCACCCTGCAGACTTTTTTCATCCTTTTCTCTATCTATCTTTCTACCCATTCTGCATTCTGAACATATACCGTTCTTGAGATGTTCATCACAGGTCATCATTCCACATATACTGCATGATCGTGTGGCAGGTTTACCACAAATATGACAAACCCCTGTCATTTCCATATCTCTCACAACCTCTAATTTAAAATATCATCTAGATCAATTATAAATGTTGAGGTAAATAGACCGAAAATATTAATGTACACTACTTTATCGGTAATGTGCTGATAAAATGGTAGATTATAATCGCATATTCTCGAAGAGAGCAGGCAAGATGAAGGCCTCAGAGATTAGAGAATTACTCAAATTGATACAAAAACCGGGTTTGATTTCATTTGCAGGCGGATTACCAAATCCTAAAGCTTTCCCTACCGAGGAAACTAGGGAAATAATAAACGACCTGCTGGATGAGATGGGAGATAAAATTTTACAATACGGTTCAACAGAGGGAGTGAATGATTTAAGAGATGAATTGGCAAAGATGATGACCAATAGAGGGATGCCTGTAGAGAGGGATAATATAGTCATAACAGCAGGCTCACAGCAAGGGTTAGAATTGTTGAGTAAAGTTCTATTGGACCCTGGTGATACGATCATAGTTGGATCACCGAGTTATCTCGGTGCAACAGGAGCTTTCAGAGCGTTTGAAGCTAATATGGAAACCGTGAGGGTCGAAGAAGATGGTATGGATATGGACATGCTTGATAAAAAGGTTGGACAATTAGTTAAGATGGGTAGGAAGCCGAAGTTTATCTATGTTGTTCCAACTTTCCAGAACCCTTCGGGAGCTACCATGTCTGCCGAAAAGAGACATAGATTGATAGATATAGCTGAGAAGTATGATATATTGGTAGTAGAAGATTCTCCCTACTCACATCTAAGATATGAAGGGGAACCGATGCCTCACCTGATGTCAATCGACGATGACGATAGAGTGGTCAGATTGGAGACCTTTTCAAAGATTCTAGCACCAGGATTCAGGATAGCATGGTGTACTGGTCCAGAGGAACTCATAGACAAGATGGTCATAGCCAAACAGGCCACCGATCTGTGTACCAATCCATTCGGTCAATATGTTGCTTGGAAATACGTTTCTGAAGGTATTTTAGATGAGCACCTTGAGAAGATAAAGAAACTTTACAACAAAAAAAGATTGACCATGTTGGAAGCTATGGAAGAGCACTTCCCAGAAGAGGCTGAATGGAACCGACCTAATGGCGGGATGTTCATCTGGGCAAAGCTTCCTAAGTACGTGAACACAAGAGAGATGTTCGATAAGGCAGTTCAGAAAAATGTAGCCTACGTAGTCGGTGATGCCTTCTTTGTGGAAGATAGAGGATATAACACGATGAGGATCAACTTCACGCACTCTTCTGAAGAGGAAATAAAAGAAGGCATCAAACATCTAGGCGAAGTGATCAAAGAAGAGATCGAACAGAAGAAACGGGAAAAGGAAGAGATGAGAGAAAAGGAAAGTCCGATATCACCTTAAAGGATAGATCCTCTTTAATAGATCTGAAACCTCTTTTTTCTTTACTTTGTCTATTATCTTATCTTTACCTAACACACATTCACCGATAACGAATGAAGCATATTTCAGTGGAACACTTTCGAAATATTCATTTTGAACTTTTATTTCCTTGATCGTATCCCAGACTTCGATTGATGGATGATTTTCACCTTTTGACATCTTCAATTCTTTGGGCAGCAGTTTGGATTCATCACTTACAACATATACAGGTATTTCTCTTTCTTTTGCTGATATAACTAAAGGATATGAACCGACTTTGTTTAGAAATCCGTCATATGATATCGTATCGGCCCCTATTATTACAGCATCGCATCTCTCTAAACCCTTCAGCATGGCAGCATCTATCCAGTATTCAACATCGATACCATTTGATCTTAACAATTTTGCAGTCTTTCTTCCTTCGTTGAGTGGTCTCGATTCGAACACGGTGGCTTTACTGATATCTTTTATTGCATCGAGTACAGTCGAACTGTAGCTGAACGTAGCTATATGATCGTAGTTGTTTTTATCTGTGATCGATTTCATATTTTCGATCGTATAATTTTTAGAGTCCTTGACTTCTTTCATATAATTTTTCACTTCATCGGAGAAATCCTCATCCCTTTCCACAGCGGTAAAAAATACATTAGAAATGTTGATTAAAGGGGTCATGCTGTGCCGATTTTTTACAATTTTCATAACGTATTCCCTTGCTTCACTTTTATCCAGTTCAAGGATACTCTCACCCATATCTTCCATCAGTTCTGCAGCACCTTTATTATTGTCAGTGATAATATCCTCTGCACTTCTATAAGGCATATATAAACAAAAAATAAACAGGTATTTATCAACTTTCATTTCTAAAAATAGAGGTGACCAGTAAAATTAATAATCACGTATTGTATGACATGATTTACCGGATGAATACGCCAAAATCTATCGCGGGAATGGAGGTATTAGTACGCCTGAATTGAAATTTTCTGATGAGATGAAAGAATATTTCCAAGATCTGGAAGACGAAGCAGAGAGATGTTATCAGTTAGCTGAAAAAGCTAGGGGTAGGGGATATGATCCTACAACTGAGATCGAGATCCCGAGAGCAGAGGATCTTGCACTGAGAGCTCAGGAACTGACCGGAGTTAAGAATACTGCTGAAAAGATAAGAGAACTTAGTGAAAAATACGATAGGGAAGAAGTTTCGATACGTATCGCTAAAGAGGTTGCATCTAGAGATGAAGGTAGTGTCAGCGAAAGACTGGAAGATGCTGTTAGGATAGGTTTAGCAGTACTAACTGAAGGTATTCTTGTTGCACCACTGGAAGGTATCGGTGGAGTAGAGATCCGAGAGAATTTTGATGGGAGTAATTACGTCGAACTTTCTTTTGCTGGCCCGATACGATCGGCTGGTGGAACTGGACAGGCGATGAGTGTTCTGATAGCGGATGTAGTAAGAAGAGAATTAGGCATCGGAGAATTCAAAGCCAACCAGGACGAGATACAGAGGTTCAAGGAAGAGATACCTCTATACAAGAAATCTTTAGGACTTCAATACACCCCCTCGAATGAAGAGATATCTTTGATAGTTGATGGTTGTCCTGTTAGTATAAGTGGTGAGGGTACTGATACCGAGGTATCTGGTAACAGAGATCTTCCTAGAGTCGATACAAATAGAGTGAGAGGTGGGGCATGTCTTGTCATCGCTGAAGGCATGTGCCTTAAGGCTCAAAAGTTGAAGAAGCACGTCGATAAATTAGGTATCGGCTGGGATTTCTTAGATGAGTACATCGATAAGTACATGTCTGGAAAGAGTAAATCTGATGAAGAAGATGGGGAGGAAGATAAGGGTATAAAACCCAATTATAAATATATAAAAGAGACGATAGCAGGAAGACCAGTTTTTGGACACCCAAGTAGAAAAGGTGGTTTTCGACTAAGGTACGGAAGAGCTAGGACCGGTGGTCTTGCATCTATCGCAATAAATCCAGCAACCATGTACCTGACCGAAGAGTTCATGGCCCTGGGCACTCAGGTAAAGATCGAAAGGCCGGGTAAAGCTGGAGCGGTCACTCCTTGTGATACGATCGAAGGTCCTACAGTATTACTTCACGATGGAACTGTAAAAAGGGTAGATACATCAGAAGAGGCGAAAGAGATTAGTCTCAAAGTAAAAGAGATAATAGATATCGGGGAGATACTGATCCCGTATGGTGAATTCGTTGAGAACAACCATCCTTTAGTTCCGGGGGCTTACTGCCACGAATGGTGGGTTCAGGAAGTGGATGAGGACATAAAACAGGAAGAAGTAGATTATGAAAAGGCAGTAGAGCTCTCCAAAAAGAAAGGATATCCTCTACATCCAAAATACATCTATTTTTGGGATTATGTCGATGTAGAAGAAATCGAAGAATTGAGGCAATGGATCTCTGAAGAAGCTGATCTAAATGATGATCTACACATCAAAAATAAAGAAGAGATCAAAGAGATAATGGAGCAGATAGGCATACCTCATACTTTAGAAAATGAAAAGATCATCGTTGAGGAGTATCGTTCGTTATTATTCACATTGGGATTGGACTTAGAATCTTTAGAAAAGATTGGAGAAAGTGAGAAGGAAGATCCGATGGAATACATTTCTCATCTGGCTGGAGTCCCGATAAGAAGTAAAGGTCCTACTACTATAGGTTCTAGGATGGCTAGACCTGAGAAGGCGAAGGAACGGAAGATGAGCCCACCTGTCCACACACTTTTCCCTGTAGGTGATGCTGGTGGTTCCCAACGATTGGTAAGAAAAGCTGTAGATGAGGGTGTAATAGAAGTAGACATAAGTGCTAGACGATGTAAAGAATGTGGAAGGACCAGTGCTACAGTAAGATGTTCCTGTGATGGTAGATGTGAGATAATTGATGAGCCCAAGGAACAGAAGATACCTATGAAGAATATATTTAGACAGGCTCTTTCCACTCTAGGTGAGGGTGGTAATGTACAGAAGATCAAGGGCGTGAAAGGTCTGATGACTGAAACTAAAACACCTGAAGCACTTGAAAAGGGCATATTAAGGGCCAAGTACGGTATCTACGTGTTCAAAGATGGAACTACTCGGTACGATATGACCGATCTGCCTGTAACCCATTTTAAACCTAAAGAGATCGGTCTGTCAGTTGAAAAGGCGAAGGAATTGGGTTATAAAAAAGACATCCATGGTGACGAACTGAAAGATGAGAACCAGATGTTGGAGCTAAAGGTTCAGGATTTCATCGCCTCAAATAGTGCTGGACAGTATATCGTAAAGGTGGCTAAATTCGTAGACGATCTGTTAGAGAAGTATTATGGTCTTAACTCATATTACGACGCTGAAAGAAAGGAAGATATGATCGGAGAACTTATTGTAGGTCTCGCACCACACACTTCGGGCGGTGTTCTTGGTCGCTTGATAGGTTTCCATAAAGGAAGGGCTGGATATGCTCATCCATATTTCCATGCAGCTAAAAGAAGAAATTGTGATGGGGATGAAGACTGTATAATGCTTCTATTAGATGGACTACTCAACTTTTCAGAAGAGTTCCTCCCTCAAAAAAGAGGCGGTTTAATGGATGCCCCACTAGTTTTGACCACAAGGATAGATCCTTCAGAGATAGACAGCGAGGCCCACAATGTAGACACTATTTGGAAATATCCTCTAGAATTTTATGAACGATCATTGGATTATCCGGATCCTAAGGAATTATCAGATATTATGGAGATAGCAGAGGATAGATTAGAGACTGAGAGTCAGTATGAAGGATTTGGATACACTCACGACACTGATGATATCGCAGAAGGCCCTACGATGAGTAAATACACCAGATTGGGTAAGATGACAGATAAGATGAACGCCCAGATAAAAGTGGCTGATCTTATCAGAGCAGTGGATACTGCGGATGTTGTAAGCAGGGTTATCAGCGATCATTTCATCCCCGATCTGATCGGTAATTTCAATAAATTTGGAGTCCAAACCATCAGATGTACAAAATGTAATACAAAATATAGAAGGATACCTTTAAGCGGTGAGTGTGACTGTGGTGGAAATCTAACTCTCACCATACACGAAGGGAGTGTAAAAAAGTACCTCAATCACTCCTTAGAGATGGTAGAAAGGTACGATGTACCAGATTACCTTTACCAGAGAGTAAAACAGTTAGAGGAGCAGATCGAATCTTTATTCCAAAATGATAAGGTATCCACACCAAGTCTAGATGAGTTCTGTTAGTCACCGAAAGAACTCAAACTCATCTGCTTACTTTTATCTCTACCTTCTTTTATTTTATCTAGGGCGCTTTGTACTCTTGATTCCGAAAATTCGTGCTTATCACACAAGAAATCCTTGATACCACTCACATCTATCTTCTTGAATTCTATCGAATAATCTTCGGTGATCTTTGGATTCAAGAACAGTTCTTTGATATCTTCATAGTTATTGACCTCTTTTTCCTTCTCTTCCAAAACACCTTCGAGATCACCGTATTTCTTTACGTATTTGAGTCCTCTTTTCGGACCGATCCCTCTGACTCCCTCATTATAATCGGTGCCACAAAGTATCCCTATATCGATCAACTGTTCTCGAGTTATCTCGAGTTCTTCCAACGCATCTTCCAGGATGATCAATTCAGGAGTTATCTCCTTATATTCGTTTCTTCCGGGCAGTTTTCTTTTGCCGGTTATGGTCAGATTTTTGATCAATCTAGGAGCACCTAACAATAACGAATCGTAATCCTGACTGCCAACTCCCCATGCATCACCATTTTTGACCATATAGGTTGCCTGACTTTCACCTTCTGCTGGAGCCTGGACCCACGGGATACCCAATAAATCCAATAACTCTTTACTGCTCTCTTCGATCTCAGAATCCATCCTTGAAGTCTGTTGAGCTTTGGTCCTTGCTTTTTCCAGGTCACCTTTTTCGAGAGCTTTTTCATATTCTTTTTTCGCCTTCTTCTTCCTTTCCTTCCTTTTCTCGAGAGTTCCCTCTTTCATAACATCTGGTTTACCATCGAAAACGTACACCAGTTTGATCCCATTCTCGATTAGATTGGCATTTCTGTAAAGCAGTCCGGAAAGATGAGAGGTCACTCGACCTTCAGAATCCTTCAACGGGGTACCGTCTCTCTGTCTTATACTAGATAAAAATTGATATATTATATTGTAAGCATCTACCGCTATCACCCTATCTTCCAGATCGTCGAGGCCGATCTCCTCACTGACGATTATATCGCTTATACCCACTCCCATTTTACCACTTTAGAATATAGCTCCTTCAGCCTGAACTTTGATACCATTATCCGAGATAAGATACGGCTTGATCTTTCTAGAGTGTTCTATCCTTCTCATCTTGATAACCTGTACACTCAGCTCTACATCCTGCATATCTTTTTGGTTGTATCTGAGAAGTATAACACCATCTGTAGTGTATTCGATCAAACCATCTCTAGAACTGGTCGGGTTATCATCTTTTACTTCAGCGGTGAAAAGAGCCGTTGCGCCGGTGTCTTTTATCATCTGACATAGACTGAACAATCTTTCTCTCTTTTCTTTATTTGTATCAGACATCATATTTAACAAAGAAACGGAATCGATGGCTATTCTCTCAGCATCAAAATTATCAATAAACGCAGGTAATTCACTCTGTATCTTAGATATAGTAGCTTGAGCATCGGCAGGTTTCAATTTTTCAACTGCCAATTTATCATTTTCTATATAAGGTCTGAAATCCCATCCGTATGATAAACCAGTTTCTATCATCGCATCTCTATCTTCTTCTAACGTGATGAATATTCCAGATTCGTCGTTCTGTAAACCATTCCATAAGTATTGTAATGAAAATGTTGTTTTACCCGTTCCAAAGGCACCCATCACAGTAAACACGTGGCCTTTTGGTATACCCCCGTTCAACATATCGTCTAATCCTTCGATACCAGTTTTCACCCTTTTAATATCTTCTTTTGCCATACATATCACCTAATCTTTTCATAATTGACTACAGTATACCCCTCATAATCGGTCACTTCAGCAGTGAATCTAGCTATCTTCTCTCGTTTTAGATGAGGTAGGACACTCATGAATTTATCAACTAACATGTATCTCTGTCTTTGGGAGGTTCTTCTATTTTTTGACCATTCGAAAGTTAGGACTCCATCGACACTGTCTATCAATAGATATTCCGTGCTTTTCTCAATTATACCTTTTGAAAGTAGTAAATATATCACTCCACCCCACTGTTTAGAGGCTCTCCTCATACCTTTGATGATTGTGACCAATTTTTCATTATCGATAGATGAGTTCGTCAACAGGTCTGTCAGAGAATCTATCACTATCATATTGTCTTCCGCGTTCTCTTCCAAAAAGTTAACGAGCTCTTCCAATAGGTCAGAGTTTGAATCATCTGAGAATATATTTTTTTTATTTCGTTTTCCAGTCCATCCGGGTGGAACCATCGTTCTTTTGAAATATGATTCTGAAAAATCTTTGATCTCTAGATTTTCTTCGATGACATCATAATAATCTTGGTTGAATGAGATCTGGACTTCGTCAAGTACGTCTTCCATCGACCTAGAAAAGGTCACGTAATGTACTTCCTGGGGTAGTATGGATTGTTTGCATTCATCTCCCAATAGAAGATGTATGTCTTTAGGACTTTCTATTACTCGTAGTAATTTGGCTGAAGCCGTGTATAGGTATTCCAAACCACCAGCTCCGATTTCATTCAACAAGAGAACTACAGATCCCGCAGGTATCCCACCTTTGATTATAGAATCTAGATCACTTATTCCTGTTGGTATCTTCTTCATTTTTTAGCACCGATTTTTTTATGATTGGATATATGATACTATCTCATTCCAAATATATGTCTGCTGAACGTCAGACAGGGGTATTCACTATTATTAAGGAATAAGTAACAAATATAATTTACCGATAGACTTTAATGCTAGAAAGATAATGTACAACTCCGCACCGGAGGAGTAACCGGTTGCGAAACCATATACAATTAGAAGGTTTTAAATAAGTCCGCGGTTTAGCGGGAAACACGAACCAAAAGGCATTTATAATACATGCCTTTTAAGAGCGAATCCCACGGTGGAAGCCTTTGATTCTTCCGGCGTGGAAATCAAGTTCAGATATTCGCAAATACTTGTTAAGTAATGCACTCGGTGACATGAAAAAGGGTTACCGGGGTAGGGTATAGAATCCTTGTATTAGGGGTTCGATGATTACCAGTCATACGCAGACCTGGATGTGTACCAGACTTAGATTATTGCTGCAGTCACTCAGCCATTTGGTGGATGGCTCGGCTCGGACGCTGAAGAAGGTCGTGCCAAGCGGCGAAACGCGTGGGGTAGGCGCAAGGAACCTTTGATCCCACGATTGCCGAATGAGACTTCTCCATTGTACTCCGTAAGGAGAGGGAACCCCCTGAATTGAAACATCTTAGTAAGGGGAGGAAGAAAAACCAATAGGGATGCCGTTATTAAAGTCGATCGAACGCGGTGTAGAGCAAACCGAATCCCTCTAGAGATAGTAGGGACATGTGGATTTTTGGACCTTGGTACATCTTAACCAGACTATCCGAAGTCTCCTGGAATGGAGCACTATAAAGGGTGACAGTCCCGTAGGAGACAGATGGAAAGATGATTCAAGGTATCCAGAGTAGCGTACGTTGGATATCGTGCGTGAATTTGGGAGGCATTGACTTCCAACCCTAAATACGTTCCGAGACCGATAGCACACTAGTATCGTGAGTGAAAGCTGAAAAGTACCCTTGACGGGAGGTGAAAAGAACCTAAAACCAGATGGTTACAGACTGATAAGGCAAGTAAGGGAAGAAGCTCTTTAGCAAGAGCGGACCGTTGTCTTATCGTACGTTCCGAAAAACGGGCCAGAGAGTTCCGATCAATGGCGAGGTTAAACCTGATAAGGGTGGAGCCAGAGGGAAACCAATAAGTTCGCATTCCTTGGAAGAGGAACAAGGTGTGTTCGCCTGGAGTCATTGGTTGGATACCCGAAACCGGTCGATCTATGCATGGGCAGGGTGAAGCCTCTCGAAAGGGAGGTGGAGGCCCGCACGGATGGTGAGCTACAAATCCCTCCGATGACCTGTGCATAGGGGTGAAAGGCCAATCGAGACCGGAAATAGCTGGTTCCTCTCGAAACTACTCGCAGGTAGGTCTTAGTCGAGGAGGATAATAGGGTAGAGCACTGATTGGGTATTCGGGAGCGAAAGCTCTTGGTACGCTGTCAAACTCCGAACTTATTATCTCTGTAGACGCTAGGAGTGAGGGCACCGGGGTAAGCCTGGTGTCCGAAAGGGCAAGAACCCAGCCTGGGGTTAAGGTCCCTCAAATGCTGGCTAAGTGTTAGATTGAAGGGTGTCCGCAGTCGAAGACAACTAGGAGGTGGGCTTAGAAGCAGCCTTCCTTTAAAGAGTTCGTAACAGATCACCAGTCGAGATTGAGGGCCCCGAAAATGGACGGGGCTAAGCCGGTTACCGAGACTCCGGAGTACCGAGAGGTAATCTGGTAGGAAGGCGTCGGGCGCGGTTAGAAGCTTGGTCGTGAGATCGAGTGGACCGCGTTCGAACGAGAATTCTGGTATGAGTAGCAGCAAAGAACGGTGAGAATCCGTTCCGTCGTAGGGGCTAGGGTTCCTCGACAATGTTCTTCAGTCGAGGGTTAGTCGGTCCTAAGGCATCTCTTAACCGAGGATGTCGAATAGGGAAACAGGTTAATATTCCTGTACCGCAAGTGCCCCTGTCTGGTCTTTGACGCATCGGGATAGCTTGAGCAAACTTCTCTGTTTGTCGAACTGTAGAAGCCTGAGGAGAACCGTAATGGTGAGAATCAGGTGAATGCAGGATAGGGCGGACTAAGTCCGCTTCAGGCAAATCCTGGTGCCAATGAAAATAAGGCCAGTTACAGCACATGTGTCCGTACCGAGAACTGACACAGGTGCCCCTGCCTTAGCAAGGCAAGACGTGTCGGAGTAATTCAGGCAAGGGAATTCGGCAAATTAGCCCTGTACCTTCGGTAGAAGGGGTGCCAGTCATGAGAATGGCTGGTTGCAATAACTAGGGATCCTCGACTGTTTAATAAAAACTTAGATGACAGCTAGTCCGAAAGGATTTGTATTGTCGTTGAATTCTGCCCAGTGCCGGTATCTGAATCCCTCTTACAAGAGGTGGAAGGACCGGTAAACGGCGGGAGTAACTATGACTCTCTTAAGGTAGCGTAATACCTTGCCGCTTAATTGGCGGCTTGCATGAAGGATCAACGAAGGACCTACTGTCCCCGCCTGAAATCCGGTGAAAACGACATTCTGGCGCACAGTCCAGAACTCCCTACTTGAAAGAGAAGACCCTGTGGAGCTTGACTGCAATCTGTCGTTGGGGTACGACCTCAAATGTGCAGTGTAGGTAGGAGCCGCTACCCAGGCGCAAGCACAAGCTTGTCGCCGAGGCGATCATGAAACACTACCCTTTTGAGATCGTGTCCCTAACCGCTTCGGTGGGACATCGATAGACGGGCAGTTTGGGTGGGGCGCCACACCCTCGAAACGATAACAAGGGCGTCCAAAGGTCGGCTCAGGTGGGTCAGGAACCCACCGTAGAATACAATGGTAAAAGCCGGCTTGACTTGGTTTGGAACAACAACAGACCAAGATGCGAAAGCAAGGCATAGCGAACCCCTGAGGCTTATTTATGGGGCCCAGGGATAACAGAAAAGTTACCCCAGGGATAACTGAGTTGTCTCCAGCAAGAGTCCATATCGACCTGGAGGCTTGCTACTTCGACGTCGGCTCCCTCTATCCTGCCGGTGCAGCATCTGGCAAGGGTGGGGTTGTTCGCCCATTAAAAGGGGTCGTGAGCTGGGTTTAGACCGTCGTGAGCCAGGTTGGTTTCTTTTTAGTAGGAGTGTCTTGGTGCCTGAGGGGAAGGGGCCCTCAGTACGAGAGGAACAGGGCTTCGCAGCCACTAGTTTACCAGTTGTCCGAGAGGGCATCGCTGGGTAGCCACGCTGTAATGGATAAAGGCTGAAAGCATCTAAGCCTGAAGCCGACCCTGAAACGAGGCACCTTAAGACTCCCGTAGAAGACGGGTTTGATAGAGCTGGGGTGTAAGTGCGAAGCTTCGGCGACGCATTCAGCCCACAGTTACTAAAAGTTTGGACTGCTGACGTCTAAGTCTGGTCATCAGACAGGTCTGTGTATGAGATTATTACTTATTTTTTTAAAAGATAAGTTGTTTTAGTTCTAGCTCTGTAAGTTTTTTATTACCATAATCCTGCAGGGGTAAGAGAATCTAAAATCAGATGAGATATGTATCCGAGAAGAAAATAATATATTGTCCAAAGAATTAAATTATTATTTTGTATTAGAATTAGGATTGAAGTGATCCCCAATAATATGACAAATATAAAAAATAAGATTTTACTATGGGCATATCTCCTATGTTTTTTAGTGAAAGGTGGATCTAATATATCAGGGATCAAACCACCAAAAACTGAAGAACCGATCATGATTAAGAAGATATAGACTCGCATATTAAGTAGAATCTTAAGAAGATTCGTAAAATTACTTGGAACTGATTGTTTTAGAAATATTTTAATCAAGATCGTTCCGATCAAGGCAAATATGATCGAACCGGCAATGTGAGTATTTCTTTTCATTTATTTTTCTTTTAATCGATTAAATATATAATGTTTAAGAAGAGAGGTGAGTGAAAGTAAGGTAGGATTTATAAAGGTCAAATACTTTCAAAATCCGAATAAATATGCCAGAGAATTCGGAAAATGAGGAAGAAGCGTTCAGAGTGACTCCTTGGGAAGTAGAAGGAGACATCGACTACGAAAAACTGTTAGAACAGTTTGGGACCGATCACATCGATGAAGACTTGATAGGAAGAGTAGAAGATTTAGTTGGAGACACTCACTTCATGTTAAGAAGAGGTATTTTCTACTCCCATAGAGATTTCGATTGGATATTGGATCAATATGAAAAAGGAAACAAGTTCGCTATGTATACAGGAAGAGGTCCTTCAGGGCATACTCATATCGGTCATCTGATGCCATGGATATTCGCTAAATGGATACAGGACAAGTTTGATGTAGACCTTTACTTCCAACTAACGGATGATGAAAAGTTCTTGTTTAACTTCGATATGACTCAGGAAAAAACACATTCTTTTGCCTTAGAAAATGCTTTAGATATAATCGCTCTTGGATTCGATCCTGATAAAACTCATATATTTATAGATACGGATTATATCCATACATTGTATCCTTTGGCTCTTAAAGCAGCAAAAAGACTCAATTTTTCAAACGTGAAAGCAGTGTTCGGTTTTGATAATTCAACGAATGTAGGAAGTATATTTTACACAGCCATACAGTCTTCACCCTGCTTCTTACCAACAGAAAGAGAAGGTAGAAAAGTACCAGTCGTTATACCTTGTGGTATAGATCAGGACCCTCATTTCAGATTGACAAGAGATATTGCTGAAACTTTAGATTACTACAAACCTGCGCTCCTTCACAATAAATTAGCGCCTTCATTGGATGGATCTGGCAAGATGTCAGCTAGTAAACCCAAAACTACGATATTTACAACAGATACGGAAGAGGATGTAGAGAACAAGATCAATGAAGCATTTACTGGTGGAAGAGTATCTGCACAAGAACAGAGAGAAAAAGGCGGTAATCCAGATATCTGTGCAATACAGAATTTCCGATATTACATTTTTGAAAGTGATGATGAAAAGGTCGCAGATATAAGTAAACGATGCAGGTCCGGTGACATACTTTGTGGTGAATGTAAGCAGATGTTAAAAGAAAATATTATCAATTTCTTAAAAGAGCACCAAAAGAAAAGAGAAGAGGCGAAAGATAAGTTGGATAAATTCCTAATGAAAGATAAATAAAAAAGAGCATATAAATAACATCATATGTGAAAAATCTATATATAGGGGTGCTTACATGGGAAGGGCGTGTTATCGTTATACAGGTGAAATGTGATGAGCTTTAGATGGCTTGATAAACTTTCAAGAGAAAAGGAGAAGTCTTCCCCTGAAACGCATTGGTGGGAAGAGAACTGGGGTACGTTGACCTGCCTGGTAGGAGTTTTTATTGTTGCTTTATTTGTACGTGCTTTTTTTGCATTTGAACTAGCAACAAAATTTGGAACGCCGTATTTAATATCAGGAGGTTCAGATGCTTATTATTATGAGAGAATTGTTAATTATATTGCTGAGAATCATCAACATTTATTAACTGATCCTTTACGTAAATATCCATTTGGTGCTGGAAATCCAAGGCCCCCAATTTATGCATGGTCGGTTGTACTAGGAGGATATGCTATATATCCTTTAATAGGAAGTATGAACCAAGCAATTTCATATTCATTCATATTGTCAACGGGTATCTGGGGTGCACTTACAATATTCCCCACCTATCTTATTGGAAGAGATACGTTTGGAAAGAAAGCGGGATTAGCAGGAGCTTTTCTCCTAGCTTTAAGTTCTGGGCATCTTCAAAGAAGTGTTATAACAAATGGAGACCACGATGCCATATATCTTTTCTTTGCTGTAACAGCTTTCTATTTCTTTATGAGGTCTTTAAAAGATATTCCAGAAAGTGAAAATTGGGTTTCTAGTTGGAATAAATGGACAGAGATCAAAGAAGGTTTGAGTAGGTTTGCTGGCAGAAATAAAAAATCTTTATTATATGCAGCGATGTCAGGAATGGCAATCGGCACGGTCGCTTTAACTTGGAAAGGTTTTCCATATGTGATGGTGATCATACTAGTTTACTTCGCATTCCAGTTATTCATAGATAAATTCAAAGGTTTGGATTCATTAGGAATAACGGCGTGTGTAGGAGTGTCGATGGCCGTTGCTATAGTCATAGCAGCACCTTACTATGTTGGAACAGGAAGAGGGAGTAATATATTAATCGGATTAATTTCACATGGCCCAGGTAAGTGGTTTGATATACCCTTACTGATGTTCCTAGTAGCTTTTGCAGTAGGAGTATTTTTCACTGTTACTAGAGATTTACCGTGGGTATTGGTATTTTCAATTTTAGGTATTGGTGGCGCAATATATATTGGTCTAGGTGTGACGGTATTACCAAGTCTACTGGAACCAATAACTTCAGCAGGCGGATATTTCATACAAAATAAATTATACAGTACTATTGCAGAGGCTCAAGCTCCAGCATTTAGTAATCTTGTGTTATCATTCGGGGTATTGACCTTCTTTATGTCCTTTGTGGGTATAGCATTAGCCATATGGCATTTGATAGGTGAATGGAGAAAACCATTCATGTTTGTATTAATCTGGACAGCATTCGCAATATATATGGCAACTTCTGCAGCAAGATTCATATTCAATTCTTCACCAGCGTTTGCATTGACAGCTGGATGGATAATTGCCTTAATTATTGATAAGGCAGACTTCAGGTCTATTGCCACTAGGTTCAGGAAATTTAGAGGGAATTATATACGAGGACTCCGTGAAGGCATAAAGATAAAACACATATTAGTGATTTTAACTGTATTATTCTTAATAGTGATGCCCAATGCCCTTTATGCTATAGATGCTGGAATACCTTATACTGAGAAACAGAAATATAATGATCAAATTTACAATTCATTACCTAATGTGATGAGACCCACAGATTATAATGCTAGCTCACAACAGAACTGGTATTTAGGAGCTTTTGGTTATCAATTGGACTCACCTAGAGATTATTGGCCTGCAGCCTGGGATTGGTTTGCAGAACAAGATAAAGATCTAGAACCAAAAAATAGACCTGCATTCTTAAGCTGGTGGGACTATGGTTTCGAGTGTATAGAAGAAGGAAAGCACCCTACTGTAGCTGATAACTTCCAGGTCGGCTATAGGCTAGCGGGTAATGTACTGATGGCACAGAACGAATCGGAAGTTATATCATTATTGATAGTAAGAGAACTGGAATTACCAATCTCTGAAGATGGAAAATTCAAAGGTGATGTAAGAGATATTTTGATAAACCATTTAGGAGAAAGTAAAACAGAGGATTTGGAACAAGTTATGCTCAATTATGGTGATCCTAAGTATAAAGAAGAGGTCCTAAACAACCCTGATAGATATCATCCAAGAGCGGATGATATTCAACCAAAGAATGTCAAATACGCTTATACCTCTGCCATGCTTTCTGAAGAAAAGAAAGATACTTTAGCTTCACTGTATAGAGATATATCGTTAGAGTTAGATAAAAGAATAAAATACTTAGCAGTCGATTCCAGACTGTTCCCAAAATCTGCTAGAAATACTGGTATATTTTACGCACCTGCAAAGTTAGCGGGATACAAGATAAAACAGAGCGGCGGAATGAGATCGCCTGTAGATTTCTATCAGATCAAACTGGTAGGAAGTGATAATCGTCAATATGACTCGAGAGATGAAGTACCTGAAAATGTAAGAGTTGTAGACTATAGAATAAACTTCCAACCGATGTTCTATAATACCACCTTATACAGAGTGATGGCAGGTTATTCAGGTAAGGATATAGGCTTAGATCAAGGCATACCAGGATTGGACCAACTAGGTGATAGAAGGTCAAGACGGCAATATAATCCGATGCCTAGTTGGGGTATGGATCATTTCACTATGGATTATAGGACTGCTTATTACAATCCTTATAAAGATTACCAGAATCATACAGATGCATGGAGAGCTATATCTTATGACAAAGCCAAGGAATATCAGGAAGAAGGGAAAGGTACGGTAGATCCTTCTGCTAGGAGTTATATGAATTCAGGAGTAGTATTTTTGAGATATTATGATGGAGCAATTTTAAAAGGAACTGTAAAAACTAATGACAGTCAACCGATACCGAACGCTAAAGTAACTGTGTTGGATAAAGAATTTACTCCACATGATATTGATAGAACGGATGCAAAAGGAAGGTACGAAGTTAAACTTCCATCAGGTAACAATACGATAATGGTTACAAATGGTGGTGGTGGAACAAAACTACTCAAAACAGAGTCTATCAGTCTAGCTAGGGATAACGTTGAAGTAACAGATGAAGAAGCGATGCGAGTTAAAGTAGATAAGAACGTTGACGGTATTTGGGATTACAATAAAAAGAAGGACTTCAAAGTGGAGACTTCCAACATATCAGGCAAGGTATACATCGATGCAGATGACAGTGGAAGTTATAATGAAGCCAATGATACCCTAGTTTCAACTGATGTTATAATACAGAATAAAACATCTGGTGTAAAGTATACTGTTGATGCAGAGAACGGAACTTACGATATGGATAAGATGATTCCAGGTAAATATTCGATTAAAGCCGATACATTAGGAAGTGAAGAATTGACTGGTGTTACATTAGAACCTGGGAAAGATGTAGAAAAGGACATAGCTATCTCAACAGCCATGATAAAAGGTAATTATACGATAGATGAAGATATTGAGCAAAAAGAATTCACATTACGATTAGATAATATTAATAACGATAAATATAGAGAAATAACCTTTAACGCAGATGAAGATGATAATTATACCTTCAACAATGTTATATCTGGAACTTATAAATTGACTGTAAGTAATGATGATTATTGTTTAAAGCAAGGTCCAGTTACTTTAGATGTAGGTGTGAACTCAACGATCAATCAACACGTATCCATCTCTAAAGCATACAAATTGACCCTGACAGCCTCACACAACAATAATAAAGTTGGTAATCAGAGAATCTCTATATATGATAAAGAAGGAATCGGTTATTCAAGAACAGTAAGGGTCGATGAGAACGGTAAGATAGTTATAAAACTCCCAGGACTATCTTATAGGATATATGGACAATATCAGAAAGAGTCAAAAAATCTTGTTCATATGGGTACTTTGACTGTAAATGAAGACACAGATTATGAAGCTGAATTTGAAAAAGGTTATAGTGTAAATGGGCATGTTAACTTCTCTGGTTTTGGACAAGACAAATTCAATATATTATTTACTAACAAGGATGATCCTTCAAAAGAAGTAGTAGTCAAAAGTAACTCCACTGGACGATTCAACATAGACTTGGTCAAAGGTTCGTACAGTGTTTATGGCTGGAAGAAGTCAACCTCAGAGAAGAAGTTCAGTTTAAATGAGATCGTTGTAGATAGCTCTGGATACCTGGGGATAATGGCTAACGCAGGAGAATTGGTAGAAGGAAAGGTCTATCGTGATTTGGATTATGACGGAGAATATGATGAAGGTGAAGGCATAAAGGCAAACATACAGATGAGGGCGAGTGGCAAATCGGCAACCTTCAATTCTTTAAAAGATGGAAGTTACAGTTTAGTGATGCCTGATTCAAAAACAGAAATAAAATTATCTAAAGAGGGCTTCGAGACGATTACTAAAACTTATAGACCCGAAAAACAATTTGAATCCAATATCGCCCTTACCGCTGATAATGTTAGTATGCAGGGAAATCTTACTTTTGAGGATGTATACATCGATGATATCACAATCAACTTTGAAGCTGAAGGAAATGGCGCTATATCTAAACAAATAGAAGCCGACGGAGATTCATATTCTACCGATTTAAAACCTGGTACATACAATGTAGTGATAGACAGATCATTATATGGTGGAAAAACAAGATATGGGTTGTCGAAGGAAATTGATATAAAACCTGAAAAAGAAAAAGTGCATCTGGATTTAGCACCAGTTTATGAGTATAAAATCAGAGGAACGCTAAAGGATGTGAACAATGAAAAAGTGAATGCCGATGTCAGCTTTATGGGGCCACAGGAAAAACAGATAACTGCGACTGGTGAATACACAATTTATCTTAAAGAAGGAGAATATTCGATCAGAGCGATAAATAGAGAAGAAGAAATATCTGAGCAGACCAAATTGATCGTAGAAGAGTATACTAATTTAAACATCACTTTGTATGATAATGTGAAAATAAATCCAATTGTTGTTTACAACGAAGAGGCGAAAGGTGACGTACCGGTAACATTCAAAAATGAATTTTCGGGTTATGAGATAACTAAGATAAGTAACCAGGATGGAGAAATAAATCTAGCTTTAACACCCGGCGAATACAGAATAATCGTGGACTATGAGACGAAAGAACATGTTGAAACTATAATGAGAGATGTGAGGTACTTCTATGATGAAGGTTACGATATCTCAACACCTATCTCACCAACGATCGAATTGGAAAGAGAGTTGATAAATTCAACTTTGAGTGGTGATGTCAAAGCAGATGGTCAGTACATGGATGGAGTTGAGATAGAATTCATATCATTGATATCTGATAAACTGTCTACTAAGGTTAAAACTAATGAGGACGGTTCATACTCCTTAGGATTAGCTGAAGGGGCTTATACGGTATATGTGTCTCACAGTGAAGGACAATACATCTATTCTTATTTGAATAATTTCAAGATGGGCAGTGAAAAAGACACGTTGGATCTAAGTTTGAAAGATGCAGTTAGAATCGATGGTAAAGTCACGATCGAGGGAGAACCGACGAGCGCTACAGTTGAAATCGATCGCAAAGGAGTGACTAGATCATATGAGATTTCTGAAGATGGTAATTTCGAAACATTATTGCCTAAAGGAGACTATGGATTCAGTGCAACAACATCAAAAGAGACTGAATATGGAACTACAGAGTACAAATTTGAGAAGAGATACACGTTCACAGCTAGTAGGAACCTAAACATAAAATTAGAAAAAGTAAAAGAATACGGTATCGAGGTAGTGAATGACTTAGAAACGAAAAGCGCAAAACAGGGAGAGAGAGTTCGATATTACGTTCAAATAAAGAATACAGGAAATACAAGAGATAAATTCTTGCTTTCATCAACGATCGATTGGGATGTGAAATATTCGGATCAAAACATAACTCTAGATCCGAGGGAAACAAAAATTGTAGAAGTAAATGTACACGTTGGTGAAAATGCTACAGTTGATCATGCTCCTGTTAATCTAAAAATAGATTCAGCAAATTCTGATAAGAGTTTAGAAAAAGAATTACCGTTGGAAGTCAAACAGGTGTATGGAGTCAAATTAAAACCTGAAATAGCTAGCAAGAAATATAACAATGGTGTGATCACCTACAAAATAAATCTAAACAACACTGGGAATGGTAACGACATATATTCATTGAATATAGTAAACAAGAATGAATTGAGCAATTTAGGTTGGGATGCTTCGATCACTAATAAGACAGATGAAATAAAAGCTCATGAAGAGAAATCTATTGAGGTATCATTAACATCTAATAGAAAAAGTCCAAACAGGGCTATTAAGATAGAGGTCACAGCAACATCGAACGGTGATGAGACAGTAAGTGATAACGAAGAATATGACGCCAAGGTGCCACAACTATCTCAAATAGGTTCTATAACTTTGAAAGGTGATGAAGTAAATCTTGAGGAAGAAGAATTCTCCTTGAAAACATGGCAGTGGGGATTGATCGTAATACTGGTGGCCGTAGGTGGATATTACATACTCAAGAAGAAGAGGTGGATATAGATGGAAACCAAATATCTATCCATTTTAATATTGGCCTTACTACTTCTTTCGATACCAGTCTCTGTACAAAATGCCGAGGGACAAGATCTATCCCAGGCCGGTGTTAGGATATTCATTGAGAAGGGGCCTAAGGATGTATTTGTTAATCAGACAGTGACATATAGAGTAAGGATAGGTGGATCCTTTGGTAAGAGTGCTGATAACTGGACTCTTGAGACCGATACTACTATAGATGCAAAGATCGAATCTAGAACTCAGGAATCTAATCAATCTAATGTTTTCTCAGTGAAGATTACAGCAAGAGAAGAAGGAGATGGAAAAGTAAACTTCAAAGCCTACTGTGGAAAGGATGGAGAAACAAGGTATTCTGAGGACTCGTATAAGATCGAGGCTATCGAACCGATAACTACAAAAGTGAATGTAAAAAATCCGACAGATACTGAGATCAGCAATGTTGAAGTAGGATTGTTCGTAGATGGAGATTTAAAGAACGTAACAAAGATAGATAAACTAGGTGCAGATAAACAGAAAACATTGAGTATGAAATGGTCAAAAGAAGGTTATTCATCAGGTAAACATGAACTAGAGATATGGGTCGATTACAACTTTGATGATGGGGATAAATTTACCAAAGACGAAGCATTACTGAAAGACAGTTTCTACATAGAGGGAGACAGCAATCTAGGTTTGATAGCAGGAATAGTCATAGTAGCAGCAGTATCAGGCTTCTTGGTATATTATTTCTACAGTAAAGGTAAAAGTCGTAGAAGAAAACCTTGGAAAAAATAAAAAAATATTACCGGTTAAAACCGGTTAA
>CAYSTL010000001.1:26870-92375 GCA_964433785.1 uncultured Thermoplasmata archaeon | reverse complement strand
TATTAGCAGGTAATATCGGTTATATTGTAGTTAAAACTTCGGAAGGAGCGAATCCAACTTTTGTAGATGCGTTTTATTGGACCTTAGTTACTTTAACTACACTTGGTGCTTATCCTGGTAACGTTGGATTCACTAGTGTAAATGGAAAGATCCTGACGGTGCTTATGGTCCTTTCTGGCGTACTCACACTATTCATAGGTCTCCAGATAGCCATAGGTCCATGGATAGAAGAGACGATGAAAAAAGCACTTAAAACGAAGAGTAAACCATTACCTGAAGAAAATCATGTCATCGTCTGTGGCTATTCTGAGATTGGTAAGGAAGTCATCAGAAATCTAAAATCCCATAATGTTGAATTTGTAGTTATCACCGACTCTGGTGATGAAAGTAAAAAGCTTCACAAAAAGAAGATCCCGTATATCAAAGGTGATCCGACAAAAACTAAGACTTTGAAAAAGGCCAATATAAATTCCGCCTTATCACTGATAGCAGTGTCAGACGATGCAACGAATGCTTTCATCTGTCTGACAGCCAAGAAGGTAAATCCTAAGATCAGGATAGTTAGTAGTGTGAAGGAATCACACCATGATGCCATCTTACATAGAGCAGGGGCCAACCACATCGTTTCACCAAAATCGATAACCGGCGCTATGATCGGTGGAAAGGCTATAAATGAATCCATAGTTGGAATTGAAAAAGAGGACGAGGAGATATTGACTGGATTAAAAGTCGAGCAAGTCAAGATGAAAAAAGATTCTGAACTAGCTAACAAGACCATCAGGAAAGCGGATATCGGTTCAAGGACAGGAGTAGCAATTGTTGGTATATGGAAGAAAGGAGAACTGGATGTAGGTATATCTCCATCTAGAAGGATGAAACCAGGGGATATAATACTTGCACTAGGAGAAAGTGAAGATCTGAAAAGATTCAAGGAGCTGGTAGGATGAATGTGATATTGTGTGGTTTTGGAAGCGTAGGTCAGAGTATATTGAAAAGACTGGCTGAATCTCAGTGCAGGACTACCATCATAGATGAGGATGAAGATCTGTTATCTACAACACCAGCTCCAACTGTAACCGGAGATCCTACAGAGAAACGAACATTGATCAGTGCAGGGATAATGGATGCTGATAAATTGATCGCTGCTACTGAAAGTGATGTAACTAATGCCTTCATAATACTTGAAGCTAAAGGGATAAACTCAGACCTAGAGATCATGAGCATCGCAGATAGAAGAGAAAATATAGGGAAGCTGTACAGGGCTGGTGCGGATTATGTAGTTCCAGAAACAGTGATCGGTGGTAAGTACATCGTTAAATACGCTTTAGATCCGTATATTGCTGAATTCCTGGATAAGATAACTCTAGCTCAAGATATCGAGATAACTCATATCGAGGTACCTTCAGATTCCAACTTAATCGGGAGGAAATTGAAAAATTCTAAAATCCGAGAGAGGACCGGTTCTACCGTGATAGGTATCAGAAAAGGAGACAAGTTCATACCCAATCCTAGCAGTGAGAGAGTTATAAGACCAAATTATAAATTGATAGTTATCGGAAAGATAGAGAATATCCATAAATTAAACAAATACGTGAAGATGTGAATTAAAAGTTCTCTTCCACATATTTTAAAGCACTTTCAAAGATCAGCTTACCGTCACCTCTACTGTTTTCCAATCCATTTCTGGTCCAATCAGGATTAGTATGGTTGAAAAAGACTCTTTCTGGATGAGGCATAAGTCCTAGGACATTACCCTTTGGATTACAGATACCAGCGATATCGTCGATAGAACCGTTCGGATTCCATGGGTACTCTACTTCTTCTCCTTCAGGAGAAGTATATCTGAAGACTATCTGATCATTTTCTTTTAATCTATCAAGGTCACTATCTTCGTTCAAAACGAACTTTCCTTCTGCATGAGCTGATGGGAACAGAACAACTTCATCTTCTTCATACTCTTTTGTAAAGACGCATGAAGAATTATTCTCGATCTTGAGTAGAGAAGGTCTACATTCGAACTTATTACTGTCATTCGTCTCCAGTGCAGCCTTAGGAACATCACTCATCACTTCATCGATGGCTGGTAAAAGACCCAGTTCCACCAATACCTGGAAACCGTTGCAGACTCCCAGCACAGGTTTACCAGATTCGACGAATTCTTTCAACTCCTCTCCGATGGCACTTTTAAGCCTAGCTCCGAAGATAGCACCTGCTCTGATGTAATCGCCTGCTGAAAAACCACCTGGTATCATCAGGATATGATAATCTTCCAGATCTCTCTCTTCTTCTTTGGTAACATCCTGTCCTAAAATCTGTTTTATATGGACTTTTTCAGCATTGGCACCGAGTCTAGAGAATGCAAGATGTGATTCCTCTTCACAGTTTGTACCCTCGATCCTTAGAACCGCCACATTTATGTCTTCTCTTCTCAAGTTATCTCCGTTTTAGTCAATATAGAAGTGATAATAAAGATTTTCTCTAAAACAATGAGTAATCAATAACAAAATAAAAAAAACATCCAATTTAGAGCAGAAAATATATATTCTACAACTTTTTGTGGATAGATATCACACGCGGGGCCATGGGGTAGCTTGGTCGATCCTTCGGGCTTTGGGAGTCCGACACCCGAATTCAAATTTCGGTGGCCCCACCATTCTTCTTATTCATTCACTTTGTTTTCTAACATATCTTCTAATTCTTTTCTGAGTTCGTCGATATCGTCTCTTTCTTCGATATCATCCAGATTTATTTCATCATCCATTATCTCATCAGGTCGTTTAGGAGATTCGAAGGCATCGAACTCTTCCCCTCTCTCTATCATGGTCTTGTATTCTTCTGATTTCCAGTTAACATGAGATCTGATATCCTTTATCTGATCGAGCTCTTCATCTGAAACTTCTCTTATCTCTTCAGCGGGTTGACCCATCACTAAAGTGTTATCAGGAACTTTTGTGCCTTCTTTTACTATAGCGTTAGTACCTACTATGGAATTATCGCCGATCTCAGCCCCTTCCATAACGACTGCATCGATACCTACCAAACTGTTTTCACCTATCTTACATCCCTCTAATCTAGCACCAGAACCTATCAATGATTGGTCGCCTATAGATAATTCATGTCTCTCTGTGGATTTAATAGAAGTTCCGTCCATTATAACTGATTCTTCACCTATCTCAATACCTGATTTGTCCGCTTCGATAATCGAACCTGTCAGAATATTAGCCTTTTCTCTAATTGTAACGTCACCAATCATTCTTACTGTTGGGTCTAGAAACACTGAATCACCGATATCCATATTTTCTCTGTCTGGTAGATATTCCTTTAATTTTCGGGTCATAGATGGATAAAGTATGGTTTTATGTAAAAATATTGCGGTAGGAAAGAGTGTTTTACTATCCACCTAATCAGTGATATCGGATAGGGCCTTTTTCAGATTTTCCACGTTCTCTTTCCATCCTTTGTCTCCTTCACTCCAAGGAGTAGATACCAAAGAGATCCTTATCGCATTAACTGGTTTTCCATAGAAAGCTTCACCAGGTATAGGAACTACACCATACTTTTCATAGGCTTCTTCTATGAATCTGCTCCCATCCATATTTCCAGTTCTGATCAGAGCGTATAGACTTCCGAACTTACCGTTATCTGGTAAAATAACTGGTAGATCATTTTCCATCAGAACGTTCAATCTATCTGCTAAGATCTTATCTAACCATTTGTACGTTTCTTTATTTTCGAGGAAATCAGAGAGAACTTCCTGACCGATCATGAATGAAGCGGTTGGACTGCTTAGCTCTTCTCTACCTATAATATTGTTCATGTTGTCTATCCATTTTTTCGGTCCAGTTGCGAAGCCGAAACGAAGACCCGCCACCAAACATGTCTTCGAGATGCTTGAAAGAAGGCAGATATGTTCAGAATATTCAGATAATGTCGAATTGAATTGCTCAAGTTGATCTCCTAGAAAATCATCATCAAATGTGAATCTACCATCCTCAAATTTCAATGTGGTAAAGATGTACGGTGCATCCCATATAACTCCTCCATCGTTCTCGACCATTATCTCTACGATCTCTCTAAACAACTCTGGAGAGACGTATCCGGAAGGATTGTTGGGCATGCTTGTATAGAATACCGAACCTTCAGTTACTTTTTCTCTCAACTGATTAATATCTAATTTTAATTTATCATCGACATCGATCTTGATCGGATTACAATTGTTATCTTTTATTATCGGAAGAGATGGTGCGTACTCCCATTGAGACATGAATATGTCCGTACCTTCTTTTATGGACCTTAGAGAGGATGCCAACGCTCTTTGGCCACCTGGAGTCACGATAACTCTTTTTATATCTCCATGGTCAATATCATGGAATTCTTCAAAATATTTTAAAGCCAATCGTTTTTGGTCATCGACTCCACCTGTAGAAGAATAAGAAAGTCCTTTGGGTTTTTCAAATGCGTTCTTTATACCTTTCTGGATTGCTTTAGATAAGTTCTTTAGTTCTTCAGGTAAATCTCCACCTGAACTCATCTGAATATCCATAAATTCGATGTTAGCAGGCATCTGACCTACGTTCCCACTTGCAAAATTGTATACGGGTAAACCTTTTTCTTTACGCTTTGAAACTCTAGTCATCGCTTCTCCTATCGCAGGAGTTTCCGAAGGTTCTTTCAAAAAATCTAACATTTTATCTTCTCCCCTTTCTAAAATTTCTTCTAAGCTAGTTATGATGGATGAGATATTTAATAGTTCTTTTTTTGAAATTAGATCTATATCACTTTTAGATTATCAATCTGCTTACTAAGTTGATCCACACCTATGATCTCTTCTTCCATCAATGGTATTTTGCCCAATATCTCTTTGTCCACTTTCTGATTGATCTCTTTCAGTACTTTTTCTTCGTAATCTTTCCTTTTTCCTGACGTCCCTTCTTCAGAAACACGATTCAAGACGATGCCTGGAATATGTACGCCCATCTTCTGTAAGAATTCAATAGAATCCATTGTTTCAAGCAAAGATAGTTTTTCTGGGGTTATCACGGGTACCACTGAAGAACGATTCAACAACATCTTCTTTCCAAATTTTAATTTCTTTTCTCTGCTGTTGAGTCTTTGGACCAATGGATCATCTTCTAGATCGATCTTATTTTTACCTCCGACTTTACCGAGCTTCTCTAGGTTCTTTCTCCTTCTTTCAACCAATTGCTCGGACCAGGCACTTAAGAGTTCAGGTAATTGTAATAATCTCATGGTCTCTCCAGTCGGAGCAGTATCGAATATCACCTTATCAAATTTTTTTGAATTTTTCATCGTTTTTATCAAAGCATCGAGCAAAGCAGATTCTTTAACTCCAGGTGAATTATGAGTCATCTTAAGGTATCCTTTCAGCTTGTTTACCATGTCAGGACCCACTACCTTTTCCATCTCATCTTTGATCTTCTCTCTATGTCTTTCTGCTTCTTTTTTAGCATCTATCTGTTTAGCCCATAAGTTCTCTTTCACTTTCTTAGGTTTCTCTCCTAATTCCATCTCTAAGATCTTATCGGTAGAGTGAGCTGGGTCAGTGCTGACCAATAACGTTTTTAAACCTTCATTTGAAGTTTTCAATGCATAGATCGAACTGCATGTTGTTTTACCTACTCCTCCCTTGCCAGCGAAGAATACAAATTTTTGAAGATCTGACACAACAATACACCTCTAGAATGTATGGAAATCATATTTTTGTTCGGCATCTCCGAGGAATTCAGCCTTATCCTGGATTATTCTCCACTGCCATGAAGGCAGGTCTTCAGCGATGTATGGAAGTAGTTCAGCCATATAGTACGAATATGGGTTAGGTACACCTATCAAGTCTGAAAAACACATCAGGTAAAATGCATCCTGATCTTCATAGGCATCCTTTTTGTTCATCGAACCGTATGCCAAGCTAGATTTAAAAAAATCTTTAATTTCGTCAATCATCATCTACACCTCCAGGCACCTAACATGTGGTGCTATAATTTTTTTCATATTGATCGACCAACTTTTTGATCAATTCTTTTCTATCCATATCATCATAGTTTTTAATACCCTTAAGTTTTGCCATCTTTATTAGATCTTCATTTGTCTTTTCTTCTAATTTTTCTTTAATATTTTTCATAAGGCTCACCAGCTTACCTTTTAAATATATATTTGGTTTTTCTATTATTTTAACCTTTACCAACCTCAACTTTTATGTATCTATTAATCTATAAACCATTGGGAAATAATATGGATAAGAAATATTTATCTCGGACTTTTATGAATTTACTGTCACTACTGTTCATTTTGGTAGCCATCTTTCTCTACTATCAGAATAATAGCTTTTCTCTGATCGTTAAAATAATGGTTGTGATTGCAGTGATATTCGGAGTAATATCAGGATATCTTAGGTTAAGGGGATGAATCAGTTCAATCTTCTTTAACTGCAGTAAATATCTCTGCTGTAAGTGTTACCAGTAGAACGATAATCCCTAAAGTAATGAATATGTTACCGACATTTGGAGATATATTCACTTTCATCGATTTGAATAAATCAAGAAAATATTTTGCCAGATAACCAGAAGCTATTAGGCCAAATCCAGCACCTATCCAAGGTGCGAACCTTAAGCCACCCTTTTCTTCATCTTTATCGTCTTCAGTTTTCTCTACTTCTTCATGTTGATCTTTAGAGGTATCCTCGATTGATGATTGGGACGATGTTCGGTCCTCATCTTCATTTTTCTCGACTTCTTTTTTCTCATCATCCATAATAGAACATCCAATTAAAATAAAAGAGTTAAAGGGTTTTATAGGTTTTTACTCTTCTTCGATTGCCTCTGTTTCTTCTTCCTCTTCTTCCAATGCTTCTCCCTTCCTTATTCTCTGGAAAGCTCTGATCGCCAGTATTACCAATCCTACCATACAGATGACTATCACTGAACCGATTATCACTAAGGATATCGTTCCCGCTGTATCCCAATTGGGTATCCAGTTTTCGATCAGGTTATACAACATCGCACTTCCAGCTGTAATAACCATGAATATCATCGGTATTAACGTATATACCATGTTCCTTTTCCTTTTGTATAACCAGACACTTATAGTCAAGAGAGCTAAGGCAGCTAGTATCTGATTTGTTGCACCGAATACTGGCCATAATACCAATCCTGCTGCAGCTCCAGCGTATTCTTGTAGTGCTAAGAAAGTCATCACTACAACAGCTATTATCGTTCCGAGATATCTGTTAGAGATTGCTTTGAAGTTATATGCTTCACCGATCTCCCCTATGACATATCTTTCTAACCTTACAGTAGTATCGAATGTTGTCATAGCGAAGCTGACCACAAGTACAGCAAAGAACCCAAATCCGTACTTTTCGGGTAATCCTATGCTTTCAGTTAAGTATGCTGCACCGTTAACGAAAGCAGCTACTTTTGCTCCAAGTCCGCTAGCTTGACCCCAAGCTGCGTAATGGGAAAGCCATTCACTTCTTGATGCGAAACCAACTGTAGCTGCACAAACAGCTGCTGTTGCTAGAATACCTTCTAGAAGCATTCCACCATATCCTACTAGTGGAGCATCTTCTTCGCTCTCGAGCTGTTTAGGTGTTGTACCACTAGCCACAAGCGAGTGGAACCCGGATATAGCCCCACACGCTATCGTTATGAACAGGAACGGATAGAACGGTGGCGCTCCAGTTTCACTGCTTGCCCGATATGCAGGAGCAACAACTTCAGCATGTGCACCAGATACTAACGCTGATCCTATCAGTCCTATGAAGAACAGTCCCAATAGGAAATATAACTCGTGCGCATTGATAAAGTCTCTTGGTTGTAGTAGTGTCCATACTGGGAGAATAGAAGCAAAGAATCCGTAGATTGCCACTATTACGATCCATGTATCAACACTTGAACCGATGAATGTCGTCGAAGGCATAGCTATAGGGTAGTTAACTCCGATTATTATCGTAACTATCATAGCTGCTAGAGCACCTAGTCCGGCAACATAATGGTTCACGTTATATTTGTACATCGCAATTCCTGCGATCACCGCCAATACCATCTCAGTCCAGATAGGTATGACTGCTTCTGGGTATAGATCGAATAGTATTCCGATCACTATCGCGAAAACAGCTCCTACTAGGGCGAGTAGGAAGAATGTTACTACCATCATCAAAGACCTAGCTTCTGGTCCGATGACGTCTGCTATGAAATCACCAATTGACCTTCCCCTTTCTCGTAGTGAAATAACCAAAGTACCGAAATCGTGTACAGCGCCCATCAGGATAGTACCGAAGACGATCCAAAGTATAGCTGGGGCCCATCCCCAGATCACTGCTAGTGTTGGTCCAACAATAGGTGCTGCACCAGCGATAGATGTGAAATGGTGTCCAAGAACAACTTCTTTGTTTGTGGGGACGTATTCAATACCATCTTCGAATTCCTTGGAAGGTGGTGTTCTGCTTGGATCTATTTTAAAAATTTTGTTTGCTAAGAATTTTCCGTAGAATCTGTATGCTAGTACGAACATTACAAAAGCAAAAAGCATCAGGATAATGCCGTTCATATACATTTTAATCCCTGAGATTAATTATGGATAGGAAGGATATAAAAGTTTTGTTTTATAATTAGGAGATTAATTATATAATATATATAAATATGTTAAAGTGTATATTCGCCTATATAAATTATAAATAATCTAAATAGAAGAGTTAAAAAAGATATAATTTACATCTATTTTTTCTTCCTTTTATATTCTTTTATTATTTTAGGATCGGCTCCGATACTACTGCAACCGGACCCTGCTGAGGGTGAGTCGTAATCAAATGCCCCTTTATAAAAGTTTCTTATTTTTCCCAACATTATACCACGCATAGAAATAACGGTGTGATATCCTATTTAAATATTTTGTAATCTTTTACTATTCTTTTTATCATAATAAAAAAAAAGAAGTGGATTAATAGTTTTTAAAATGCTCTGACTTCTCCCCAACTTCCTCCAAATTTCTTCATCGAGTCTAATTCGTGTTTAAGTATCTTATAATGACCTTCTTCCATGTGAGCAAAGTACTTCGCAGTCTTCTTGATCTTTTCATCTTCTACTCTATCTGCTAAATGTTCGTAGAATTCCATGGATTCCTTTTCAGATTCCATAGCTTCTTTAAATAACTCCCCTATGGATTCACTCTTTAGATCTATATCTGGTGCGGGTTTTAACACCTTTTCAGGTATATCTGGTTTTTTATTAGGATATTTCTTTTTGAAAAGTTTTCTAAGCATCTTTTCATGACTTTTTTCCTGTTTTTGTAAGAAATTCAATTTATCATGTAATGCATAGGAGAAATTTTCTTTAGCCACTTTTCCATAGACTTTTTGAGCATTCATCTCTGAAGCAATACCTTGCTCCAGAAGTTCTTTCATAGACATTTCAGATATGTCTTTCAAAATCATACCTCCTGATTTCCCTATATTAAACATTTATTAAGATATATATAAAAATTGAGGTAAACAACGAGCAAAATTAAATCGATCTAAGAATTTAAAGATATAATATATTGAAATAAGATGAGTTTTTAAAAAAAGAAAAGTGCGGGTACCGGGATTTGAACCCAGGTTTTAGCCTTGGCAAGGCTAGGTGATACCAAACTACACTACACCCGCAGTGTGAATGAGGGTGGGCAGAATTACATTCTGCTTACACCCGCAGTGTGAATGAGGAGTGTAAGGAATTTTATTCCGATTTACACCCGCAAGAATGAGCGTATGTGAATTCTGAGGGTGTTCATAATTATTCCTCGATTGATTACTTCGTATCGGGAGAGGTATTACATGGTTTAATTAATAAATATTTTGCTTGTAACTCGATTTAACTATTCTTTTTGTACATCACATATGAAATATATCGGTTCATCTTGGGTATCTAAAACCACGCTCATAGTCAATGTAAAATCTACCGTTTCGTCATCATTATTGAATATCTTTATTTTCTGCTTTTCAGTATCTGATCTATTCTCCTGAAGGTTTTCTTTATTTTCCTTCAGTTTATGTTCTGATTTTGATGTCAAAATATCGAGGATACTTTGACCACTTAGCTCGCCTTCATTATATCGTAGTATATCTAGTAGTTTTGGATTGACCTCTATTATATTGAGGTCAGAATCTAACAAGATCATATCATAAGGCATATTTTCAAAAATCACTCTAAAAGTTTCCTGACACTTTCTCAGTTCCTGCATGGTCTCTCTATATTTGCTTACATCTATGATGGAAGTGATCCTTTTAGTAGAATTAGGGATAAGACCTACTTTACAGTATACATCTAAAGGATGACCAAATTTGTTGATTATCCTGAACGAATATTCGGAAGGAGTAGAATCTGGATCATCCCTTCTATCTTGATGATATTCTTTGATTTTTTTGAGATCCTCTTCAATTATAAAGTCGGAAAGATCCATTTTATTTTCGACTTCTTCTTTCTCATAACCAGTCAATTTTGTGAATTCTTTGTTTACTAATGAAATCGTCATATCATCTTCCACAATTAATGTAGGGTTACCAGTATTCTCGAATATGTTTTTGTATAATTTCTCAGCCTCTCTCAGTTTTTTCTCGGCTTTTTTCCTTTTAGTTATATCTCTTGAAACGATGACAAATTGTTCTGGGGTTTGTTTTTCATCAAAAAAATGTATGTTACTTTCTATCCATATATATTCTCCGTCTTTACATTTTATCTTAGCTTCAATATTCCTTTTTTGAGATTTATCTATTAATTTATCTACTTCGCATTCAACTTTATCCTTAAAATTTGGGTGTATCAGCTCTATTGTTTCTTTACCTTCTAATTCATCTTTTGAATATCCTAATATTCTTTCGTGAGCTTCGTTAGCAAAGATTATTTCTCCTTTCTTATTTATAAGAGATATCATATCATTTGAATTTTCAGTTATCAAACGATATCTTTCCTCTCTCTTTTTCAATTCATTTTCAAATTCGATCCTTTTAACTGCTTCTTCGATATGCTTCACTAATATCTTAGCCATCTCTAACTCATATTCGTTAAAATAGTCTTTCTCAACCGAGATGACCTGAAACACACCGTAATCACCTATAGGAACACTTATCACAGAATTGAAGTCAGAATTATATGGTGCTGCTTCAGGGAACTCATCCAAATCGTTGATCAGATAGGATTCTTCATTCATATATGTTAAGCCATATATTCCATCCTCTTTATCTAATACAGCCCCCTTTTCTATACCTTTACTATGGGAAGATCTTACTACCAACCCACCTTCACCTTCGATCAAAATAGTGCTCATATAGAAATTCAATATATTCTCTGCGGTTTCTATGGAAAATTGATAGACCTCATCTTTATCGTGCATATTTTCAAGCTTAACAGCAGCCTCATGTAGGTTTTTTATCTTGTTCTTGTTCTCTTCAAGTACCTCTTTACTTAAATCATCATTCATTTTATCTTACCCTTGGTCTCCTCTCAAACTAATAAACTAAATGTTGCTAAATCTAGGGTTTTATCGATTTTATACAAGCAACTGTTTCACCCTTATATGTGTTACGTTAATTTTACATAAAATCTGTTGATTTTATATTTCTTTTGGTTATGTTTTTTAATTAATCCTTTTATTGATCATAGAAAAGATACATAAATCAGATAATTATTTTACTTGTAGATGGTAAGCGAATTTCTAACGAATTCTTCGATCGAACAAAAAGCTAGTAAGATAATAATACCGATAGCGATGATATCTGTTTCATTCGCAGCAATATTCATAAGGTTTTCAGATTCACATCCGATAGCCATAGCGTTTTATAGGATGTTATTTGCTTCCTTGATATTACTTCTATTCATCCCTAAATATATAGAAGAAATAAGATCGATAAGTAAAAGAGATATTATCATACTTTTAACAACGGGATTATTTTTAGCTGTTCATTTCAGTGCATGGTTTGCGTCACTTAAATATACTACTGTTGCTTCTTCTGTAGTTTTGGTGTCCGCTCATCCCTTGATAGTTGCATGGATTTCAAGCTGGTATCTGAATGAAAAAACCACTAAAATAGCTATTTTTGGAATAATAATTGCAATGTTTGGAATTGTAATAATGACCTTTTCCGATTATACAGTCGGTAGATTAGCCTTATTTGGAGATGTTTTAGCTCTGATAGGGATGCTTGCTGTGGCAGGATACCTCATAAGAGGTAGAGAGATGAGAAAGAAGATGTCGTTGATACCATATGCATTTATCGTTTACTCTTCAAGCGCTTTATTTTTGGCCTTTTTTTCAATACTATTTTCTACGACCTTTAAAATATATGCACCCCGCGAGTACATTATATTTTTAGCATTGGCTATAATCCCAACTATGTTTGGCCACACCCTGTATAACTGGGCATTAAAGTATGTAAAAGCTAGCTTCGTATCAGTGAGTTTGATAAGTGAGCCTGTTTTATCGTCAATATTCGCTTTTTTGATATTTTCAGAAGTGCCTCCCACATTGACGATAGTCGGTGCAGCGGTAACGTTGATAGGAATTTACATCTGTGCAAAATATAGATGATTATGCTAGGTCGCCAGGGTTGGTGTTCAGCACGTTGGTGAGTAACTCCAGACCCATCCTCGACCCCGCTACCCATCGAGCATCAGGAGTCCATGCGTCAGCTGCTCCCTTCCGGGCCTGGCCTGGTCAGCACGGCAAACCATGGCAGACAACCCTCCGGTTGTCCCACCATGGACCTCTGATCCCGAAGGACGAGGTCTCATCGTCTGGGTCCGGCTCATCAACGGGCTGATTACACCGTCCCTGGTCGTCACCCCCGCGTATCGACGCTTTCGGTGTATAAGGGCACGCCGACCGCCCCGGTTAGACCTAGCAACAAGCACTAATTCAATCTACTATTTAAGTTTTTTAATGGTGACGAGAAATCCAGATACGTCATTTTTCAGCTATCACGTAGTTGTTTCCTTTAGAATAAAAGGATTCTATAATCCTAAAACCAGACTTTTTTACATCATCTTTTAACTCTTCCAACCTGTAAAGATGATAAAATCTTTCGATCACCTCACCATCCTCTCTGGTCCAAGGGACTATCACGTCCTGCTCGTCTTCCTCCAGATCCCACCTATCCTGTTCTCTTGCCCATGAGGAAACTATTAATTTTCCACCTGATTTCAATATTCTTTTTGTCTCCTCTAGACTTTCTACTCCCCCTTTTTTGAGATGATGGATAGCTGCGATGTAAACAGCATTATCAAAAGAATCTTCTCTGAAAGGCATTTTTTTGATGCCTGATCGCACGAATTCAGCTTTTTTTCCTAATTTCTCTCTAGCAATCTCCAATAGATTAAGAGAGGCATCTAAGCAGACTATTTCATGTTTTTTTTCAAGAGCTATTTCAGAGTGCCTTCCATTTCCACAACCGATATCAATGGTTCTTCCTGACGTTTTTTCCAGGAACTCTACTACCTCCTTCCAAGGTCTGTTACGAGTTTTATCAAAATGATCTGCTATAGAGTCGAAAGTCCTGGCGGCTCTGTGTGCATCTTCCATATAACCCTGAAATAAATCATAACTTTTATATTCTCCCCTTTTGTTAAATTTTAGAATGAATATTCTAGATATAGGACTGATTATTGGTATCTGCTCTATCCTCGCAGTGATCACATATAGAAGAGGGATGCTTAATAAGAGTGGGGCCCTAACAGCTTTAGTACTAGGTATAATTATAGGTGTCGAGGGTGGTTTATTATGGATCTTACTATTGTTGATATTTCTTTTTAGTGCGTATATCGCTACCAAGTACAAATTCAAATATAAAGTTAGCAGAGGAGTTCAAGAGGGCAAAGGTGGGGAGAGGAGCGGTATCAACGTTTTAGGGAATGGTATTATTCCCGTAATGATCGCTCTTTTAAGAAATCCAGGTAATTTGATCAGTTTTGGTGTGATCTCCGATGACCTAGCTTTGATACTTTTTATAACGGGAGTCGCCGCTGCAGCAGCGGATACATTTGCTTCAGAGATGGGTCTTTTATCCGATAAAACTTATTTGATAACCAACCTTAAAAGAGTTAAACCAGGTGTGAATGGTGGTATTTCCTTATATGGAGAGATCTGGTCATTCATCGGCTCAGCATATATATTTCTAATTGCTTATGGAATTTTCACGTTATTGAATGGGAAACCCTTTTCGTTCTCAATAGCTTTATTAGGTATCCTATTTGGATTTATGAGCTGCCAGATAGACAGTTTATTGGGAGCTACGCTTGAACGAAAGAATTATATCTCAAAATCGACTGTTAACCTCACCGCAGTAAGTATAACTGTAACTATATTTGGAGTGATATTATGGATGATAAAATTCTGATAGTGATTTTTGATGGCATCGGGGATAGACCTGTGGATAAATTTGATGGTAAGACACCACTAGAAAATGCTGATACCCCTAACCTTGATGAATTGGCTTCTAAAGGTATCTCTGGATTGATGGACACCATCTCTCCTGGTATAAGACCTGGAAGTGATACTGGTCATCTTGCCATATTGGGATATGACCCTTTTGAAGTATATACAGGAAGAGGACCTTTTGAGGCAGCTGGCATAGGTGTTGAATTGGATCAAAATGATATTGCCTTCCGCTGTAATTTTGGAACTTACGAAGATGGTAAGATAATCGATAGAAGAGCAGGTAGGATAAAAGAGGATACTGAAGAGATAGCAGAATTGATCAGACAGCAGGTTTCATTGGACATAGATTTTGAATTCAAACATGCTGTCGAACACAGGGCAGTTTTGGTACTCAAAGGTGAAGGATTGGGTGGAGATGTGACCGATTTGGATCCACACGAGACCGGAGTCGATTATCATGAACCTGACCCCATCGTCGATTCTCCTGAAAATCGTAAGACAGCAGAGATACTGAAGGATTTCACAGAGCAAACTATAGAGGTTTTAAAAGATCACGCTATCAATAAGAAAAGGAAAGATGAAGGTAAGTTACCAGCCAATATAATATTATCAAGAGGTTCTGGTAAAGTCCCCAAAATGGAAGAATTAAAGGAGAAAAAAGGGATAAGTGGAGCAGCTATCTCGGGTATACCTCTGGTTAGAGGTGTCTGTAATTTAGCAGGCATGGATATAGTGAATGTAGAGGGTGCGACCGGCGGTATGGACACCGATGTAGACGCAATAATGAAAGCCACTAAAGAGACTTTGGAGGATTATGACTTTTTATTGGTGAATATAAAGGGTACTGATCTAGCAGGTCATGACGGATTGGCTGAACAGAAACAGGAGTTCATAGAGAAGATAGATTCTGCTATCACAGAATTAGATGGTATAGAAAATGTTTACTGTGCATTCACTGGTGATCATTCTACACCTGTATCTATAATGGATCACAGCGGTGATCCTCTACCCTTGACAATATGCGGGGAGCAGGTGAGGGTAGACGATGTCACAGAGTTCAATGAAAGAGCGTGTTCTAAAGGTGGTTTGTGTAGGATAGAAGGGAAAGATCTTTTGAATATCCTGCTTGATCTCAGCGATAGGATCGAGAAGTTCGGTGCCTAGCGTTTATAGCCGATATTCTGGAGAAGATCCTTTCTCCATTTTTTATCCTCTTCTTCTTCGACTCCTACAGTAGTTTTTCCATCTATCACACCAACGATACCTCTACCCTGATCTGTCTCTGCAATCAAAACTTCTAATGAATTAGCGGTAGCACAGTATATCCTGCATACTTCCTGCACATCTTTTACTGCGTTCAAAACATTGATCGGATAAGAATCTTCAATCATGATTACAAAGGAATGACCAGCATTTATTTTCCTGGCATTCTTCACAGCTAGATCTTCTAGGTTTTCATCTGTCCCATCGTATCGTACCAATCGATCTCCAGATGCTTCACAAAAAGCGATGCCGAATTTGATATCTGGTACTGAAGTCACAAGAGCTTCATAGACATCCTCAACTGTTTTGATGAAATGACTTTGACCTAATATTATGTTCATTTCCTCTTCCTTCTCAATTTTGACCCTCTTCAATTCCATATTATCGTATAATAATCCTAAAAGAGGTAATTAGGTTTAACGATGACTATTCCTCCTGTTTTTCTTCATCTTCAAAAAAAGATTCTTCTTCCTCTTCTTCTTTCATTTGGTCTACTTCTTCGATTGCTTTTTTGGTCTTAATTTTTTCTTTATTCTCCATATACGATTCTACATCGATTCCACATTCGGGGCAAGTCTTTTCTCCCTCCAATAATGCACCGCATTGAGGACAATAATCATCTAGTTCTTTTTCCTTATCCTCCAAACCTTCAGTGCTTTTTTCTCTACTTCTAGACATACGGTTTCGCCACCAAACTATACCTAGTACCAAAACAAAGAATAACACACTCGATATAACCTGCTGTAGCATTATCCTTTGATAAGCATCTAATCTACTTATGGTGAAAGGTCCGAAACTTGAATCTGTCTCTTCCCATTCTACTCCATCGGTGGTGTTCTTTTTTATAGAGAAGTGATGAGAGTACAATCTATCCTGCATATCTTGTTCTTCCAAATTAAAAATAAAATAGTACTGTGAGTTCTGGATTTCATCCATCGTAAATGATCTATAATTGTCTTCTTCTCCTGGGGTTGTCGTCAGCCATGTGATATTCAGATAGATCGTATAATTATCAGTTTGGAGTTTGTTTTTTTCCAGATCTACGGTAAAATTAAATTTTGTTTTTTGTTCTCCGTATACCTTGTTAACAGTACCATCTGATAATACATCAGATGATAGATCACCGGGTTCCTGAGAAAAATAGATCCCTTCAACTTGGTATACAGTAAAGGTAAAATTAAGCAGTAATACAGCGATAATACCTGCAATGAAGACTTTCTTGAGACTTTTTTCTTTAAAAAGTTTATATGGGACCAAAACTGCTATGGCGGGTATTACAAGATTAAGAAAACAGGGATTGAAATAGGATAGAATAATTATAAAAGGTAATGAGATAGCGTATACGTATACCACATATTTTAAGATAGCATATTTTGGATCATCTGGCTTTTCAAATCTCGATGATAATTTCTTCAAAATTTCTTTATAACCATTTCCATCCATTTGCGTCTACCTAAGTATCGAAATTGAACATACGTAATATACTTTTTTATCGTTCTACCTTCTTTCCACTCTTATAAACTTCATCTACTAGATTCACTCCAAAATGGTATGGTAGATGCATGATGTTAGGGATGTCAAGTATCAGAAAATCAGCCTTGTATTCTTCATCTAAGACACCTATATCAGTTCTATCAACAGCGTAAGCTGAATTGACTGTACAGGCGGTAAGGGATTCTTCAGGTTCCATCTTCATCTGTAAACAGGCTAAGGTTATAATCATCTGCATCGATTCAGTCCAGCAGTTAGGATTTAGGTCAGTAGCCAATGCTATTGGTACTTTTTCATCTATCATCTTCCTGACAGGTGTATATTCATCTTCCATCAGCATGAACGGTGTACCTGGTAAAGAGATACCTATTGTGCCGGCCTCTGCCATCTTCTTTATGTCTTCCATACTGGTTTTTACTAGATGTTCTGATGAAATAGCTCCTATCTCAGCAGCCATCTTACTGCAGCCGATGTTTTCGATTTCATCAGCGTGTACTTTTACTTTTAATCCTAATTCTTTCGCCTTTTTCAGTAATTTTCTGCTCTCTTTAGAATCGAAGACACCCTTTTCACAGAAGACATCACAGAATTCAGCTAATTCTTTTTCTTTGATCTCTGGAAGGACTTCTTCGATACAGTATTCGATGTATTCACCTGTATCTTCAAATTCTGGTGGTAAAGAATGAGCTCCAAGATAGGTCGGTATCAGATCGATATCATGTTCTTCAGACATCTCCTGGATGACTTCCAAGCTTTTTATCTCGTTATCCAGGTCCAACCCGTAACCACTTTTTGCTTCAGCGGTGGTGGTCCCGTATTTGAGCATTTTATCCATTCTCTTCCTCATCGCTTGCTTCAGTTCATCTTTGGTAGCATCCCTGGTTGCTTTTACGGTCCTTAATATTCCCCCACCACTCTCCAGTATCTCCATATAAGTCTTTCCTTTGATCTTCATGATCAGTTCATCTTCTCTGGAACCTGCATATACAAGATGAGTATGTGGGTCTACAAAACCTGGGACAACAGTCTTTCCAGAAGCATCGATCATCTTCTCTGCTTCATATTTCTTTTTGATTTCTTCAGTTGTCCCTACATCTATGATTCTTTCATCATCGACTGCAAGAGCACCATCTTCGATAAGCCCTGTTTCCTTCATCTCCTCTCCTATCCTGGCTCTTTTTGGTCCTCTCATAGTGTGCAGTTCTGAACAATTTTTGACTATAAGATCGATTGACATATTTTATCATCATAAGATATGGATATAAGACATTTATCGTTATTCACAGTAGATAATACCAGACAAAAACGATCACACCGATGATGATTGCTATGATCGCCCAGATCTGACCTATAGTGATCAAAAGATATAATTTAGCTCTCTTTTCAGGAGTATCGAAATACTCCTCTATCAGGTTTTTCAAACTATCACCATTATTGGATACTATTCTTGCTCTTCTAGGATCGATTTGATCTTCTTCCTTCTGAAGAAGTCCTCTCTTTCTCTCTCTTCCAGCTGTCTCTCTATGTATTTGATCGTGGCTTCTAGTTTTGGTATATAATTGTATTCTAAAGAATTGACCCTTCTTTTAGCCTTTTCTATCTCATCCGCCAACTTGTCCAGTTTACCTTCGACTTCTGATAATTCTAGAGATATCTCTAGTGCCTCTCTGAAGTTATCGACCGCTTCATCTAACTTTACAGTGGTATCTGCGTAGCCATAAAATTTTTCATCGGGAACTTCTGGCTTCAACTCAGGAACTTTAACCCCCATGATATTTGATGATTCTATCAAAACACCACCCATGGATTTGGCACCATCTGCAATGGATTCGATCTCACCTTTACCCATCAGCATCTGAGCTTCTATCAGTGATTCATAGCTGATCTCTAGTTTCTCTTCAAGATCATCACGGAGTTCTTTTCTTCTGTCGACTATATTGAAGAATTCGTTGATAAGAGCGTCCTTCTTTTCGCTCAATAGATCGTGTCCATTCTCAGCTAGCATCTTACGCTTTCTGATCCTGAGAAGTTCCATCCTCGTTGGTTTTACGTCCTCTAGTCTATCAGCCATTGTTAGAGCATGAGTAAAACATATATTATATATTTTCTCCCTAAGATCATTTTTTATTAGATTTAATTAATTTTATATACTTATAAATCAATATGTAACGGGGTGATTTGATTGAGATTGATCCCATCTAGAAAAAGAGGTACAAAAGCTGGTCTACCTTCTGGAACTTTGATACATGTTGGAGAAAGAAAGATGGAAAAAGTGAAGATACAGCTAATCGATTATGATTCAGAAGAATTGACCGAAAAAGAAATCGAGGATATAACCGAATGTAAAAGATACAGAGAGAGGGAAACAGTTACCTGGATAAATGTAGATGGACTCCATAACATAGATCTGATAAAGAAATTGGGTGATATGTATGGGTTACATCCACTCCTGCAGGAAGATATTTTGAACACGACCCAAAGGCCAAAAGTCGAAGATTATGAGGATCATATATTCTTCGTTATGAAGATGATATATTTTGACCAATCAAGAGAAGAGATAACTGGTGAACAGATCAGCATCGTTTTTGGTTCGAACTTTGTACTGTCTTTTCAGGAGAGTACCGGTGATGTTTTCGATCCCATAAGAGATAGGATCAAGAAGTCAAAAGGAAGGATACGTACAAGCGGAGCAGATTATCTTTCTTATGCTTTGATAGACGCTATTATCGATAATTATTTCATAGTGATGGAAAAGGTCGGAGAAGAGATAGAAGATATAGAAAATGAATTGATGGAAGAACCAACTGAAGAAACTATGTATTCGATCCATTCTCTAAAAAGAGAGATGATATACTTAAGAAAGTCGGTTTGGCCTTTGAGAGAAGTTATAAATAATCTCATGAGAGAAGAATCGCCATTGATAAAGGAAACCACCGATCTATTTCTTAGAGATTTATACGATCATACGATACAGGTAATAGACACAATAGAAGCTTACAGAGACACTCTTTCTGGACTACTTGATCTTTATATGTCCAGTATCAGTAATAAAATGAATGAAGTTATGAAAGTGTTGACTATAATTGCAACAATATTCATACCTTTGACTTTCATCGCAGGGATATATGGTATGAATTTCGATCCAGCTACTTCAGTATATAACATGCCTGAATTGAACTGGGCATATGGGTATCCGGTAGCCCTACTGGCTATGTTGGTTGTTTCATTATTTATGGTATATTATTTCAGGAAAAAGGAATGGTTATAGGTACTTGAGGACTTCCTCTGTTTCAGGTAGGAAATCGAGCTCATCGATTTTACCTTTTATTTCATCTATGTTCCAGAACTCCCCCTTCTGAAATTCCTTATCAAGCAGATCGATATCTTCAGGGTCGATCCTTACTTTAAATAGTGAAACATGTTCGATCTCCTCATCAATGTCCTTAACGAATTCACCTAATTTCTCATGATCTCCGACAGCGTTGATCTCTTCCTTCATTTCAGATATCAATGCTTCTTCATAGCTCTCTCCTGATTTAACATGACCACCTAAAACGATACTCCAGTACCCTGGAAAGAATTCCTTATCCTCGCTTCTTTTGGTCACAAGGATTTTATCAGTCGGTGATACGACGAAGAACATGACAGTTCGATGTCTTAATCGTTTATCATGAACTTCTTTACGAGCTCTCCTATCTATAACTTCATTGTTCTCATCGACTACATCTAGATATTCCATGCCATAGATAATAACATAATGGTATTTTAAAATAACACTTGTATAATCATGCAAATGTTTAAGTAATTTGTTTAATTGAGCATTCCTAGATGAAAAAGGGCGAAGAGCAAGGAAAATTTGGTTTTAAATCGTTAATTGCCGAGCTGAAGCTGATGGTGAAAAATAGAGAATTACTGATCCTCAGCTTTGCAATATTTGTTAGTATGATAGGCTTCGGTTTGATCATGCCCTTTTTACCTCAATATGCCCAGCAGTATGGTGCTACCAATACTGAGATAGGCATGATGATGGGACTTTTTGCTGTTGTAAGAGTTTTTTCTTCTCCAGTCGGTGGTTATCTGGGAGATAAAGTGGGAAGAAAGCCGGTTATGGTCGGTGGGATGTTCCTTTACTTTATCGTGATGTTCCTGTTTGGTACTGCTAACAGCGTACCAGAAGTGTTCTTGTATAGAGGAGCCCAAGGAGCAGCTTCTGGACTAGTTTGGCCTGTAACTTATGCATATGTAGGAGATATTGTTAAAGAGAGTGAAAGAGGTAAGGCGATGGGTATCTATTCCATGAGCTTTGCCAGTGGTAATGCAGTTGGACCGATTTTAGGCGGAGTAATAGCAACCAAATTCAGCTTTTCCATGGCATTTTATGGTACTTCGATATTAGCGTTGATAAGTACTGTTCTTTTATTAACCGGGATAAAGGAATCTTACGAGGGCCAAAAATCAAAGACCAAAAGAAAGAAATCCATATTTGCTTTGAAGGATTTTAAATTGAGTAACTTCACTATCCATCCTAAAACGTTTATGGCATTGACTGTTGGTTCGTTCACTGTTTTCTTCGGCTTAGCGATGGTTTATCCGATGCTACCTATATTTGCTAAAGGTGAATTTGGAGCTACCATCCTGGGAGTTGGAGTCATATATGCGGTGATCGGTCTTGTACAGCTGTTGATAATGTTCCCTTCAGGTAGCCTAGCAGATAGGGTCGGACGTAAGAAATTGATAGTTTACGGTAGCTTGGTAGCAGCGATATTTAGTGGTGCTATATCGATCTCTCTAGGATTCTATACATTGATTGCTATAATTGCTTTTTACACGTTAGGTAGATCGATGGCTAGACCTAATTTCCCAGCATTCGTCACATCCCTTACACCTAAAGAACATAGAGGGATGGGTATGGGAGTCTATACATTTGCTCAAAATATGGCTTGGGCAATCGGTTCTACAGCCAGTGGATTGGTAGCAGATTTTATCGGGATAAGATATCCTTTCGTGTTCGCTTTCGGAGTTGGTTTGATAGGAACCTTGATCATCTTCTTAAGTGTTGAAGAACCAGAACGGTTAGAATAAAGTTATTTTTTTCCTTCGATCTCTTCGAAAAACCTATCTAAAAATTCTATCATGTATCGGTGTCTTTCCTCAGCGATATCTTTACCTTTTTTTGTGTTCATCCTATCTTTAAGTAAAAGCAATTTTTCGTAAAAATGATTCAAAGATGTGGTTTGACTATTTTTATAATCGTCAAAACTATCATGAAGTTTTGGTAAGATGTCTGGATCGTACATTTTTTGCCCTGTTTTACCACCATATGCGAAACATCTGGCTATACCGATGGCACCTAATGCGTCTAAGCGATCAGCATCCTGAACTATCTTTCCCTCTATAGATTCCATTTCAGATTTTGTTTTTGCTCCTTTAAAAGATACACTTCTGATTATTTTGATTATCTTGTCAATTTTTTCTTGTTCTATATCAAGATAGTTTAGATGATCTTTTATTTCATCAGCATCTTTTTTATTCCCTAATTTCCAATCTATCATGTCGTGCAGGAGTGCAGATGCTTCCAGAACAAAACTATCTAAATCTTGCTCATCCTCAGCTATCGTTTTAGACATCTGCCACACTCTTTCAGTATGACGCCAACCGTGACCTGAAGACTCGTCAGTTAAGTTATTTTTTACATATTTTTTTATCTCTTGTAGTGTATCATCCGTCTAAAAACCTGTTTTAGACCTTATCACTTTCTCTTTTAGAATAGTACTTTATATCAAGATCTTCAAAGCCCATCTTTTCGAAGAACTCCATCCCTTTCGGGTTATCTGGTTCGATCAAAGCTGCCCAGATCTTGAAACCTTTATTTTCGAACTCCTTTTCGAGTTCTTTAACCAATTTTGTTCCGATACCTTGACCTCTGTATTCCTCATCGACCGCTAATCTATTGATCCATCCCTTTCTTCCATCGTCGGTACCTACGATAATACCGATCAGTTTCTTATCATCGTATGCACCGAGCCAATATTCAGGTTGTCTTTTAATCTCCTTCTCTATGTTCTCTCTGGTATCTCGACCTTCTGGTTTGTACGGTAGATCACATTCGTCCCAGAGTTCCAAAATCCTCTCGTACTCAGAGATATCGGGTGTTTCATATCGCATATCATCTCCCTAATCTTCCAAACATTTTATATATCCTTCGCAAATGACCACCATGTGGTTCAAATGCCTGATATAGAAAAAATTGCTGTTGAAGAATTTAGAAGTTCACTTGATAAAGCCCTGGAGGGTCATGACGGTATAAAAGATAACATTGAAAGGGAACAGATGATAGAAGATAGTTTTGAAAACGATGAGGTTTTCATCAGTAAAAATGGTGCCTTAGCTACGTGGACACCACCTGAATCAACTGGAAGAAGTCCAAAAGACACGATGATAGTAAGAAGACCAGAGAGTGAAGAGAATATCGATTGGGATTCACCTAACAATATTCCACTGGATCCAGAAACGTTCGAAATGGCTCTTCACAATGCGATCGAAACATTAGAGGAAAAAGATAAACTATACATCACAGACCGTGTAATCGGTGCAGATTCAAATTGGGCACTACCTACGAAGACGATATCTGATTACGCTATGCACGCTTTATTCACCGATAACATGTTCAGACCTGTCCCTGACGATATAGATAAAAGTATTTTTTCAGACGAGGAATTCGTTTTGATCGCTTTACCCTATGATAAATTGGACAGAGATAGATATGAAGGAAGGTTAAGAAAGACAGAGGAAGGTAAAACATCGAACATGTTAGTAGCCATGGATTTTGATAACAAGATAGGTCTTGTTTATGGGTCTGCATATGGCGGTTCAGTCAAGAAGCTCATGTTTACTGTGATGAATTACCTATTGCCCAAAGAGTGTATATTACCGATACACTGTTCCGCAAATGAAGGAGAAGAAGGAGACTCTGCATTATTGTTAGGTCTCTCAGGTACAGGTAAAACTACACTTTCAGCTGATCCGAGTAGAGCTTTACTTGGTGATGATGAGCACGGATGGGGAGATAACGGGATAGCGAACTTTGAAAATGGATGCTACGCAAAGATGATAGATATAGACAAAGAGAAAGAACCTGAGATATACAATGCAGTGATGCATGAAGATGATTGGAAGAAACACGGTTCTATAGTAGAAAATGCGATGATGTATCCCGACGGGACTTTCGATTTCTATGACGATAGATTGACTAAGAATTCAAGAGCATCTTATCCTTTGAAGTATCTATCTAATATAAAAGAATCTTCAAAATCAGGACATCCAGAAACCATACTTTTCTTGACGGCAGATGCTAACGGTGTTATACCACCTGTTGCAAAACTCACACAGAAACAAGCAATGCTTTGGTTCTTGATGGGATATACTAGTAAATTAGCCGGTACTGAAACAGGGATCGATGAACCGGTATCAGTATTCTCAAGATTCTTTGGTGAACCTTTCATGCCGAGAAATCCAGATGTATATGCTGAGATGCTCGGAGATAAGATGGAAGAACACGGTACAAATGTGTATTTGATAAATACTGGCTGGACTGGTGGACCATATGGTACTGGTCACAGGATAGATATCGATTACACCCGTGCGATGGTCGATGCAGCTTTGACTGGAAAATTAGAAGATGTAGAATATAGGAGACATCCTTTCTTCAAAGTCATGGTTCCAAAAGAATGTCCAGACGTACCGAATGAAGTTCTATGGCCAAAGAACACATGGGATGATAAAGAGAAGTACGATGAGAGAGCTGAAGATATTGCTAATGACTTCAAAGAACACTTTGAAAAAGCATACGCTGACAAAGATATCGATGAAGAAGTAGTAGAGCAATGTCCAGGTATGTAAAAAATACCTTTTATTTCTTTTTTTACACTTTTCCTTCAATTTCTACCTGAAGGTTCTGTTTGTTTAGATCATCCAGGATAGATCTCGATTCTTTCATCAATTTATCTGCTTCTAAAGTATCTCCCCTTTCTTTATAGATGATTGATAATTCCTGTTTATATTCAGCGATCTTGAATGGAATATCCAGTTCTTTTAGTATATCTATAGACTTTTCTAACTTCTCAACCGCACTTTCATAGTCACCTTCGATCTTATCTATGATACCTTCAACTTTGTAGACCGCTGCAAGACCTACTTTATTATCTGTTGTTTTTAGTACTTCTTTGCTTTCAGCAAGATAACTTTTAGCCTCTGTGATGTCAGAGGTTTTAGTCAGTAATTCTGCCGCATTGAATGAACTCCAACCTACGAATATCTTATTATCTAATTTTTCTGAATATTCCATAGATTTATCAAAACTGTTTTTAGCTTTAGTCCATTCACCATTTTTCATGTACTGATCTCCCATCCTGTTGTAAACTTCGCTGAGATCACTATAGTCCTCTAGAGATTCAAGTATCGGTATGCTCTTTTCCAAGAATTTTATAGAATTCTCATGGTCGCCTATCAGGGAATATGTACTACCTAATTCAAAATATGATGAGACTAAAATACCTTCGTCACCTATTTCTTCAGAATTCTGAATAGATTCTTTGTAATGATCTATCGATTCATCGAATTCGTTGTTATTTTGCTTGATATATCCAATATTTCTTTCACATCGTGCTATTCCCTTTTTATCGTCCAATACTCTGAAGATTTTCAACGCTTTTTCTGTTCTAGATAGACCTTCTTCGAATTCTCTAAGATCGATATAGAGGTTACCCAGGTTGAAAAGTCCTTCAGCTTTATCTTTATCATCGTCTATCTTATCGGCAGTCTCTATAATCTTTTCATAGGAGTGTTTTAACAAGGCCCACTTTTCTAGCTGATAGCAAACCTCAGCCTTCCTGTTGAGTACTTCGATGTATTTTTCATCTTTATGATCTATGTTCCTAGATTTTTGTAAAGATTCGATAGCCTTATCAAAATATTCTATAGCTGTATGAAGGTCAAGAGAATCAACAGCCTTTTCAGCAGCCTCGACTGAATATTTATATGACTTGTTGTATTTTTTACCTTTGAAGTAATGCCTGCTCAGGTCATAATAATGCTCTTCTATCTTGTTAGAATAGAAGTTTTCTATCACTGAACCGATTTTTTGATGATAGACTCTTTTCCTGCTCTTACCCATGTTATCCAGTAAAACAGATCTTGTATGTAGGTGGGTGAATGTGTATATTTCTTCCTCAGTTCCTTCCTTCTCCTCTATTAGATCATAATCTATCAGGTTATCGATCCCATCTAAAAGGTCTAAAACGTCTATTTTCATCACTCTTTCCAAAACTTCAAAGTTGAAGTCGCTACCTATAAGAGATGATACCATCAATATCTTCTTCTCTTCTTTACCAAGCTCATCTATTTTCCTTTCTATTATGTCTTTTACTGATGTGGGTATTGAAGTATCTGACATCTGTGTCCTATATTCAGATAATGAAGTCTCTCCTTCTAGCAATCCATCATCCTTTAATGAATTGATAAACTCGACGATGTAAAATGGATTACCTTCACTTTGATTATATAGTGACCAGATAAATTCTCCTGGTATCTCCTTTTGATCGGTCATCTTTTCGATGAGTTCAGTTACATCATCCTGGTCCATCTTAGGTATCTCGACGATGTCGACAAGTTTTTCTTCTTTCATACGGCTTAAAGTATTTTGTAAAGGATTTTCATTTTGCTTTATTTTAAGTTCTTCAGGCCGATAAGCACCCAGGATTATTACCTTGTTTTCAGATATATTACGAGATAGGTGATGAAGAAGCTGTGATGAAGATTCATCTATCCACTGAAGGTCGTCCAAAAATAATAACACAGGACTTTCCTTTGAAGTGTCTAATATGAAATCAGTGAGTTGATTGAACATCATCTCTTTTTTTGAATCTCTAGATAATTTTTTACTCTTTTTTTCTTCCACCTGCTCAGTACCTATGAGCCCAAGATGACTTCTTCCCTGCTGAGAAGAACTAAGACCTCTTTGTGCCATCAGGCCTATATTAGAAGGCTGTTCTTTTTCTTCATCCACTTGTTGCTGATCAAAGTGACCTTCAAGAGCATCATAAAAAGGTATGTATGGTTCTGAAGTTTCGTAATACAAACATCTTCCTTGGAAAACTTTGAAACCCTCTCTTTCACACCTATCGATAAATTTTTCAGCTATCTGTGTCTTCCCTATACCTCTTTCTCCCTTCAAAAATACAACTCTGCCATCACCATCTATCACATCTTCTTTGATATCGTTCAACCTATCTAGGATTTCGTCCCTGTTGATAAAAATAGATTCTTTTTTGTCTTTAACTTGACCACTGAATTGATTCATCTGTGAGAAGATAATGATTAAATTTATTAAACTTTACTAATAGGTATCAAATATTTTTGAATAACTTTCATCTACCTCTCCTCTTAACCTTTAAGTAATGCCTCTGGGATGTTGGAACGGATGCTTAAAGATTTGTATGATATAATAGATGATCTAGATAGTAAACCAGAAGAGTGGGGCAAACCACAATTCACTCAGGGTAGGTATTATGAACCTATCTCTCTTTCTAAAGATAATTTTGAACCATTTGAATTTAGATCCGGTGAGAGGACAGTAGCTTCAGTCGATGGTGGCAACAACAAGATATACGAATCACCAACGGATTCAGTCCATCTGTTGAAAATTTATTTCAACTTATTCGAAGGTAGTAAGAGAAAAGTGAATGTGGACCCGTTGACTTCTTATTTGATATGCAAAAAAGATGAAGATCGTGTCAAGGTTGAACTAAGACCGTTGAATGAAAGCGTTCCTATAGAGAAAAGTGAATATTCGATTAATAAGGATGAACTTGAAAATGGTAATCACAGTACTGCTGCCCAGACTATCCGTAAATATCTGGAATGGAAGACTCTAAAATATGTTGCTAAGGAATATCTGTATGAAGGAGACATTCTGATAAGAGATGGTGTGCTTCAAACCTCTGTCGAGGATGAAAGGAAGTATGCAGAGGATGCCTACGAAAGTGTTGTTGATAATGGTGTGAATCTGGTGGGGCTCGCAAAAACTAGTTCTCTTATGACTGATAAAGGATATCCATTGATCGCTTCTGTTCAGGAATTATCAAAAGATTTTGATGATGGTTTATGGTATTATCATCCTATAGCTGAAAATGAGCATCCAGATCACAAAGGTGAGATGTACATAGTGAAATATCATCCGTCCTCAGAGTACGCTTTCAGAACTGAGTTTTATAGGGAATTTGAGTCCCCTGTTGAGGATGTATTGGGTCATATTGCAGAACATGCAAAGGACCCTACCTTTTTAGGATATCCATATTGTTTGGTGGATGCTGATAAAAGAGCTAGGGTGACGGATGAAGAAGTTAAGTATCTGAAAAATATGGGTTCTAATAAGATGAGCTCATCGCTCAGATACAAGGTCAATTGTTCAAATGCTCATGATAGATTGAGTAATTTATGAGGTAGATAATATGCCTATAGGTCAGATAATCGGAGGAGAATATGGAGAAGTTTTGATCAGACAGAAGAGCGGAGAGATCATCGAGATCGGAGACCTGCTTTCTATAGATGATGTTATAATGCAGGTCCACGACCTGTCATATGGTTCCCTGCTTGAAGATGATGATTTAGCACGTATGAGTGGGATGGAACTGGAGGGTTATGAAGAGACAAGTTTGATGGAGGAAGAGATCAGGAATTACACCTATGCAAAAGCCAAGCCATTGGTGCAGATCAGAGATGGTGAGCCAAAGATACCTAAGACTCTGCCGAAATTCTTTGGAAGTTTAGATAGAGTCAGTAAAAAAGATTTTCATTTTCTGGAAGAACCTGAGAACAGCTTATATCTAGGGAAGATAAGGAGCGGAACCCAGGTTCTGGAGGTGCCGATACATATCAATGGAAAGAAGGCTCTTTCTCATCATATTTTGATCCCGGCTACAACTGGTAGAGGTAAGAGTAACCTGGTCAAGGTTATGTTGTGGAACCTGATACCTAAAGAATACTGTGGTGTTTTGGTTATAGATCCTCACGATGAGTATTATGGTAGGAATGAGAAGGGTGCGAAAGATCATCCGGAATCTGATAAGAAAGTTGATTATTACTCCACAAATCCACCCAAAGGTGGTATAAGTTTAAGGATCAATGTATCGGTATTGAAACCCTGGAACCTGAACGGAATCGTTGACCTTAGCGATGCTCAGAGCCAAGCAATGTATGTGTTCTATCAGCACTATCGAAGAGATTGGCTGGAAGCTATCTTGACTGCTACTTCGGAGGAGATCAGCGGTTATGGTGTTCAGGAAACTACACTCGATGCACTGAAAAGAAAATTGAAACTGACCTTTGACCTTGGTGTAAAAAACGGTGAAGTGAGGCCCAAAGGGAATATTTTCGTGACCGATGGAAGCGAGAGCTTGGTCGATGATGTAGTGAACGCTATAGAGAAAGGTAAAAAGGTGATCTTGGATACGAGCTCGATGCCGCAGGAAAAGGAGTTGTTGATAGCTGGGATAATCACTGAGCGATTGTTTACAAGATATAAAGGTTATAAAGAAAAAGGTGAGCTGAAAGACAAACCAACAGTGAGTGTGGTTATAGAAGAGGCTCCGAGAGTTCTAGGTGATAGGGCTGGTAGGAACGTGTTCCACCAGATAGCTAGAGAGGGACGTAAGTTCAGAGTTGGACTGATCGCGATAACTCAGCTTTCCAGCATGATACCTAGAGAGATATTAGCAAACATGAACACAAAGATAATACTCGGTAACGAGATGAAGAGCGAAAGAGACGCTATCATAGGTAGTGCTGCACAAGATCTCTCTAAGGATAGTAAGAACATCGCTAGTTTGGATAAGGGTGAAGCTATTGTCAGCAGTATATTTACTAAATTCGCGGTTCCTATAAAGATAGATTTCTTCGGGGATGTTGTTGAAGAGAGTGATGAAAAGAACGATAATAAGACATTGGAATTCTTTGGGTGATAAGATTGGTAAAATTTTCACATATCGCAGATTGTCATCTAGGTGCTTTCGGTAGGAATCCTGTTCTCCGTGAATACAATCTGAAGGCTTTTGAAAAGGCTGTAAAGATCAGTATTGATAGAAATGTTGATTTTATGATAATAGCAGGTGATCTATTCCACAATCCTCATCCAGATATGGATGTAGTCAATAGGGCTGTCCAGTCTCTGATGAAAGCACGCAGAAACGGTATAAGTGTTTATTCTGTTTATGGTTCTCATGATTTTAACATCTCTAGAGCTTCGTTGATAGATGTGTTAGAGAGTGCAGATGTTTTTAAGAAAGTCGTACATTATTTGGATGATGAAGGAAGTCTTGAACATGTTACAGATCCTACTGGTGTTTCGATAGCTGGATTGAGCGGTAGAAAGAATAGGATGGATGTGAGCTACTATCAAAATCTGGATTTTAAAGAACCGGATGATGAATCGATATTTGTTTTCCACTCCCCGATCACCGAGATGAAGCCAGCTGACATACACGAAGAAAAGACTGTTCCTAAATCTTCTTTACCTGAGGGATACAAGTATTATGCCGGGGGACATATCCACAGGAAACTAGTGGATGAGAAAGAAGGTGTTCCTATAGTGTATCCCGGTCCGACTTTTGGTTCTTCTTATACCGATCTTGAGAAAGATATCCACAGAGGGATGTTCATCGTTGATGATTGGGAGAAAGAGTATGTACCCATTAATGTGGCTGATATAAAAAGAGAGATCATAATTGCGGATGGATGGACGATAGATGAGCTTGAAGACGAGTTATTGAAGCTCTCTGAGAAGGATATTGCAGATGATGTAGTGCTTCTGAAAGTAAAAGGTACCCTTACTGAAGGCTATCCCGAAGATATCGATTTCAACAGGATAAGGAAAAGAATAGAAGAGAATGGTGCAGAAACTGTATATCTGAATAGAAGAAATCTGGAAGGAAAGGAGACTGAAAGGATAAAGGTCAAGCAGGAGAAAGAGGAAGAGCTTGAAGAAAGGGTGTTGAACGAGTACACTTCTCCTGATAATGTACCTGTACAATTTGCTGAAGATTTACTCAAAGTACTTAAAGAGAAGCAGAAAGAGGGTGAAACGAAATCAGATTATGAAAACAGGATATGGGAGGAGTCATGGCATATACTTCAGAATATAGATGATTATAAGGAGAGAGCAGAAGAGAAAGAAGATGAAGTAAAATCTGAAATTGAATCTGAGGTTGATGAAGAAAAGGATTCTAAAGAGCAAAAAGAGGGTACAGAAGAAAAGGAAATAGAAACAAAAAGAGAGGAAGTGGAGAAAAAAGTAGAAGAAAATCAAGAAGATAAGAGTAATGAACAAAAGAAAAACAAAGGTCAGATCACTCTGTCCGATTTTGGAGGTGATAACTGATGCTTTTAAAGAAGATGAAGATCAAGAATATCAGAAGTTATAAAGATGAAACTATAGATTTTGAAGATGGAGTTTTGATATTCCAGGGTGATATCGGTTCTGGCAAATCTTCGATACTGTATTCCTTAGAGTTCGTACTTTTCGGTGGAACTCAGCGTAATTTTTATGATAAGATAATGAGACATGGTGCGAAGAAAGCTAGTGTAGAACTGACTTTTGAGGTAGATGATGTCGATTATACAGCATTCAGGAGTATCAAAAGAAGGAGTGATTCTATACATGCTGATGAATCCTACATAGAAAGAAATGATACTAAGATGGAGCTTTCATGGCAGGAGATGAGGGAGAAGATAGTCGATTTACTCGAATTGAGAGAAGGTGCTAGAGGGAGTGTTGATACTTTCCACATGTCTATATACACCCCACAGGAAGAGATGAAGGCTATCCTTTCGATGAGGGATGATGAGAGATTGGAATCTATCAGAAAGATATTCAATCTGGAGGATTACAAAAGAGCTGTAGATAATATCAGGGTTATCAAAAAAGAGATGGACAACGAGATAACTAAATTGGAAACAAGGGCTGAGAGGATAGATGAAGTGAAGAAAAGATTGGAAGAGGATAAGGAAGGATTGGGAGAGAAGAAGGAAGAAAAAACTGAGATCGAAAGTAAACTAAAAAGTAAGAAAGAAGAGTTGGAGGAGACAGAAGAAGAGAAAGAAGAGCTGGAAGAACTCAACGAGAAGATAAAAGAACTTGAGAATAAGATAGAAAGAAAAGATGAAGTTATCGATGATCTAGAAGAGGATATTGAAGAATTAGACGATGAACTTGAAGAGATCAAAGAGGGTGAAGAAAGACTGAACGAGATAAAGGGAAAGAAAGAGGAGTATGAAGAACTCGTCGAAAAGGTCGAAGAAGTCAAAGATGTGATAGATGAGAAAGAGAAAAAAGAGAGAAAGCTAGAAGCCCTTAAACTTCGATTAAAGAATCAAGAAGAAAAACTGGAGAAAATGAAGGAAAACTCGGATAAGATAATCACACTCGAAGAGGAGATAGAGGATCTGATCCCAGAGATAGATAAATTAGATTATAAAAGACAAGAGAGGGATGATCTAAGGGATGATCTCAACGATGTGAAGGGAAAGATCAGAGTTTTGAATAATGATATCCAAGAGGCCGAAAACGAGATCAAAGAGATGAATGAGCTAGAGGGTGAAGGGGAATGTCCAAAGTGTAAGCAGCCTATCACTCAGGAACATATAGATGAGATCATAGAAGAACTCAAAGAGAGGAAGGAAGATTTTATCGGAGATAAAAAAGAACTTGTGAAAGATAAGAATGAGATAAAAAAGAAACTAGAAAAACTAGATGAAGAAGTAGATCAACTCGAATCAAAAGAAAGGAATCTGGAGTACAAAAGGAAGGAAAAAGAAAGACTCAAGAAAGAGACTGAAGATCTTGAAGATATCAAAGAAAGGGTCGAGGAATACAGGGATGATATATCTGAAATAGAAGAAGAGATCGATTCTTACGAATATGATAAAGAAGATCTAAAGGAACTTGAAAGAAGAAAGAAAGACCTGAGAGCATATAGAGATGAATATATCGGTCTTAAAGAGAAAGTCAGCAAGAAGGATGATCTAGTGAACAAAAAAGAAAGTAAAAAAGAGAGATTGAAAAGTACTGAAGAAGAGCTACATAAATTGAGAGAAAGACATGAAGAGATATCAGAGGAGTTTTCAAGAGAAGAATTTGAAGAGATAAAGGATAAGCATCAGGGACTATTGAGATTGACCAGTCAACTACAGGAGAGGTCAAAAAATATCGAGAGTGAGATCGATAGGATAGAAAAGGACATAGAAGATAGAAAAGAAGAGATACAAAAGATGGAGGAGAGCAGAAAGAAGGCTAAGAAGTATCAGAAATTACGTGCATGGATGACGGGAGATTTTGAAGAAAGTATTAAGGCTATGGAAGAGAGCAGGATGGCACAGATAAATAGAGATTTTGAGGATTACTTTCAGGGATGGTTCAACGAGATATTAGATGATCCGGATATCACCGCTAAACTTGATGAGAATTTCACACCCATAGTCAGAGTGCAGACCAATGAAACTTCTGTAGATGATCTCAGTGGTGGCGAAAGGACCTCTGTAGCATTGGCTTATCGTTTAGCTTTCAACACCATGATAAAGAAAGAGTTAGGTCTGAAGAGTAATCTACTGGTATTAGATGAACCCACCACAGGTTTCAGTAGAGAGCAGTTGACCAGGTTAAAGGATGTGATGGAGAAGATAACAGCCGATCAGGTCATAATCGTTTCTCATGAGAATGAGATAGTAAATCTAGCTGATGTAGAGTATCTGGTGGATAAAAGGGATGGAATATCTCAGGTTACCAGGATAAGTTAAACTATTTTTAAAAATCTAGATCCAAGATATCCTTCATCTTTAAACTGTCTCTGTCCAGTTCAGGTGTTTCTGAGATTATTGTGATATCGTAGTCCTTTTCTTTCAATATAGGTGCTAACTGTCTGAAATCAGGTTGATAATCTTCCAAATTGAGATGTTCTTTTTCCCCAGTCTCATTGTATTTTATGGATGAGAAATGTGAGTGTAATGGACCATCATATATTGATTCGAACTGATCTAACAAGTCTCTGAAATCTTCTTCTTCCTGAAGTATCCCACCATATCTAGCGTGGTAATGGGCAAAGTCCAAAACGGGAACTGCTTCATCTGTCCTTTCTAAGACCTTTTCGATCTCGTCCAAAGTCCCCCAGCTCTTTTTTCTTCCCATCTGCTCTAGGCCTATCTTCACGTCGAGACCTTCTTCTTTGATCTTTTCACCACATTCAACAACTCCGTCACCGATAATCTCGGTAGCTTTTTCACTAGACATGTCGGAATAATAACCTGCATGGATCGTTATCACCTTAGCACCCATCAGATCACCTAATCTTGAACTTTTCATTATCCTCTCTTTACTCTTTTCTATAGTATCTTCGTTCTCTGAATTGAGGTTGATATAATAAGGACCGTGGATCGTGAGGTGAATACCGTGTTTTTCAGCTTCCTCACCGATATCTTCTGCTGTTGAGTCTTTCATCCTAGCTCCTCTCACGAACTGAACTTCCATAGCATTCAGTCCTTCTTCCGCAAGATATTTCATGCTGTCTTTAGTACCACTAACGCCGTGTGGAGTACCACCTGGTCCTAATCTTATCATATTATAACGAATTATCTTAAGCCCTAAAAAGATTTTGAATGCGAAAAGGTTTATTTATGTTGATGTAGGTTTAAAAATCGTGAAAATAAACGAGATGGAGAAAGATTCGGCATATACTGGTGAACTTCCAGTCGGTTGTCAGCACTGTCGTAATGGCAGTAAGATGGTACTTCTAGTTACAGGTAGATGTAAAGGAGTCTGCTGGTACTGCCCTTTATCAGAAAAGAAGAAAGGGAAGGATGTGATCTATTCCAATGAAAAAAAGGTCGAAACTACAGAAGAGATCATAGATGAAGCTGAAATGATAGATGCTACTGGAACAGGCATCACTGGTGGAGACCCTTTATTGTGTAATGATACCTTTGAATATATAAAGATGCTAAAAGCACATTTTGGTCCTGAACACCACATACATCTATACACACAGATAACAGACATGGATAAGATCAGAAGAGCTATCGGTGCAGGCTTGGATGAGATCAGATTTCATCCACCTGTTAAATTATGGGAGACTATAGAGGAAACTGAATATCCCATACTTCTAGAAGACCTCAAAAAGCTTGATGTTGATGTTGGTGTTGAAATCCCGAGTATTCCAGAAGAAAAACACGGAACACACCATCTATTGAAAAGATTAGGTCCGCTTCTTGACTTCGTTAATCTAAATGAACTTGAATTCTCTTCAACAAATTGGAAAGAACTGGTTGAAAGAGGTTACAAAAAGAAGAGTGACATATCTGGTGCTGTGAAAGGGAGTCAGGAGTTCGCTATGAAATTCTTGAAAGAAGATTTTCACACATCGGTACATTATTGTTCCTCATCATTTAAAGATGGAGTTCAACTGAGAAAGAGGATACAAAGAAGAGCGGAAAATGTAGCTAAACCTGGAGATATAATCACTGAAGAGGGTATTTTGATAAGAGGGATAATTTTAGCAGATGATCCTGAAGGATTTGTGGATGTATTGAAAGAAAGATATGAGATCCCTGATGAGATGGTATGGTTCGATGAGGAGAAGAGCAGGGTTGAGATCGCGTTAGATATATTGGATGAGATCTATGATGAAATAGAATATGAATGCTTTGGGATAGAAGAGTATCCTACCGATGACAGATTAGAAGTCGAAAGATGGCCTTTGAAATGAGAGATAGGTAAATAATTAATAACATAGTTATTTTTGGGTAATAAACATGGATGAAGAGAGAGTAAAAGAACTTTGGGACCGATTGATCGATTGGTATCATGAGGAAGATATCGGAAAATCTATTGTTGCATTTTCTGGTGGTAAAGATAGTACTTTGGTTCTTATATCTGCTCTAGAAGCATTGGATGATGTTAAAGCTGTGATAGTGGATGCTGAAGTTTTCCCTGAAAAGGAGACAGAGGAAGCTGTCTGTCTAGCTGAAGAGCTTGGAGTAGAATTTGAAGTGATCGAAACTGAGAAATTAGAAGATGAACGCTTCGCTGAGAATCCAGAGAACAGGTGTTATTATTGTAAAAAGCAGTTGTTTGATCTAATGAATGATGAAAGGACAATACTTGAGGGAACCAATTCTTCGGAAGTTAAAGGTCATAGACCTGGATTTGAGGCTGTTAAAGAAAGAGCGAGGGCACCTCTTTATGAAGTGGGTATAGAGGAAGAAGAAGTTAGAGATATCCTGAAATGGAAGGAAATCAACATCTGGAATAAGCCTTCATTTGCATGTCTAGCAACAAGGTTTCCACCGGGAGAGGAGTTGACTAAAGACAAGTTGTATAGGATAGAGAGGATAGAGGATGAGATATTTTCTTTAGGTGTTAGACAGTTAAGAGTTAGAGACTTTGGTGATACTGCTAGAATAGAAGTATGGCCTGAAGATATGAGTATAATTTTAGAAAATAGAGAAAAGATAATTAAACTCCTTAAGGATGATGGATACGAAAACATATTCTTGGATTTAGAAGGTTACCAAACTGGATCTATATCGAAGTGATAAATATGGAAGATATTGAAGAATTATTGATAAAATTTAAAGATGGAGAAGTCGACCTAGAAACAGTAAAAGCAACTCTTATGGAATTACCTTATTCTGATTATGGAGATGTAAAGATAGATAATTTTAGAGAGATGAGAAAGGGATTGCCTGAGGCTGTATTTTGTCCTGGGAAGACTGAAGAACAGTTGAAGAAGGTCGCTGAAAATGGTGACCGGTTTTTTACCAGAGCTACTAAAGAAAATTTTGATACAATAAGATCCGTTAGAGAAGATTCTGAATACTATGAAAGAGGAAAGATAGTAGTAGTAGGCGATGTTGAACAGGATGTTGAGGGAAAAGTAAGCGTCATTACAGCAGGTTCAAGTGACATCGAAGTGGCTGAGGAAGCTGCTGTTACGCTTGAGAATCTAGGATATGATATCGATAGGATATTTGATGTCGGCGTTGCAGGCATTCACAGGTTACTACCATTCATAAAAAAGATCAGAGATTCAGACGCGGTCATCGTAGCAGCAGGTATGGACGGGACCTTACCGGGTATCGTAGCTGGATTGGTTGGAGCACCAGTTATCGGTATCCCTACGAGTGTTGGATATGGTACAGCAAGAGAAGGTAGAAGTGCATTGGAAACGATGTTGAACAGCTGTTCTACTGGTTTAGCAGTTGTGAATATTGATAACGGTTACGGGGCAGCAGCCTTCGTTCATCATATGTTAGGAGATAGATAAAATGAAGATAGCTTATTTTGATTTGAGTTCTGGTATAAGTGGAGACATGTTATTGGGTGCATTTCTAGATCTTGGTGCATCTGAAAAATTGTTGAACGATGTGATAGATGAACTGGGTTTGGAAAATGTGAACGTATTGATCGAAGATAGAGGAGATCCATTGAGAGGTAAAGATGTGAAGATAAAATATAAGGACCAACCACACAGACGGTTGAGCACTATTGTCGATATGATAGAAGACTCAGGATTGAACGATTTTGTCAAAGAGAAGAGCTTAGATGCTTTTGAACTGTTAGGTGATTCTGAGGCTAAGGTTCATGATATGGATAAAGATGAGATAGAATTTCACGAAGTTGGGATGATAGATTCGATAATAGATATAGTTGGATCGGTTGCTTTATTCGACGACCTGGGTTTCGATAAAGCATTTTGCTCTACAGTTAATTTCGGTAGTGGAACTGTTGAAAGTGCACATGGAAAGCTGAAGGTTCCAGTTCCAGCCACTTCAGATATAATAAAAGGGTTGGACGTTAAATTTACAGATAAAGATGGTGAACTGGTCACTCCTACAGGTGCAGCTCTGCTAAGAACCTTAACTGTACAACATAATCCACCCGATATCGATCTAGATAAGATTGGTGTGGGTTATGGAAACAGGGAGATGGAAGAACCGAATGCACTGAGAATTTTCTCTGGTGAAAGTGCCAACATGTGTGAATCGGTTTATAGGCTGGAATTCTATATCGATGATATGAATCCAGAGGTATTTTCCTATGCCTTGGATAAGATAAGAGAGATCGCTGTGGATGTATATCATAAAAATGCTAGAGGAAAGAAATCTAGAGATGGGTGGGAAGTGACTCTGCTCTGTAAAGAAGAGAATCTAGATGAAGTTAGAGAGATGATATTTGATGAGACCTCTACTTTAGGTATGAGGGTAAATCGAGACATGCGTATCGTCACCGATAGGGAAATAATCGAAGTAGATACTGAATTCGGTAAGATCGATGTCAAAGTTTCTGAAGAAAGGGTATCTCCCGAGTACGAGGATTGTAAGAAAATAGCTGAAGAAAAAGATATACCTCTACAGAAAGTTTATGAAAGAGTGATAGAAGAGTACCACAAATTAAATTAATCTCTAATTTATCGGTGACCTGAATACCATAAGCCCGATTAATGTAGTCTGGATATCATGAAGGCTTGCGGAGCCTTCTACCGGGGTTCGAATCCCCGATCGGGCACTTTTTTGGATGAGAACCTTTGGGTTCGCGAACAGATTTTAATCTGTGAGCTATGAGAAAAATGAATGAAATGAATTTTTCTTATTAGAATCCCCGATCGGGCATATGTATTGATTATTTAAAGAAGGTTCGAATCACCCAATAATCAGTATCATTTTGGGATTATCATGATTTTCCGATTTTTCCAAACGTAATCTTATACAGGATATAATCAAAGGTGTTTCCTAAGAGGTTGCCAAAATATATAGATCTTAACGCAAGTTTGATAGCCATAGCTTTTCTATTTCCATACGTTTTTACAAGTTTTTCTTCAAAATCCTTTTCTGCCTCACCACCGTTTTCAGTCCAGTGCTGGGCATAAAATAAGGCTAATTTTTCTTTATCCGGTGAGTCTTTCAATGTACCGTCTAAGAGGGAATCAAGTTCTTCAGAGGAAATACCAGACTTCAAAGCCAATCTGGAATGAAAAAAAGAGCAATAACGACACCCATTAACAGCTGTAACTGCCATCATCAAACGTTCGCGGAAATCATCACTGATCATATTGCCGTTTTGAACCGATTTGATTTTTTTGTGGTTTTTGAGTAGAAATTTGATATCATCTATGAATTCAGAGATGCTCTCATATTTTCTTTTACGAAATTGTTCCATAAATTCTTCCTTTCTCTAAGTTTATCATTCTCCTTTAAATACTTTAGTATATTCTTACCTGTAATTATTTAGAATATATCTGGTCAAAGATATAGATTCATCTATCCTTTTCCATCTTGCTGTATTTCCTGATGTTCACTAAAGATATAATAACAACTATCGCTGGGAAGACGGCTTGAAGGTGTTCTCCAAGGTATACCAGAGCTATAGAAGCAACCAATGTCACGATGAGGACCATTATATTGATATATAAACGTAATTTCACATTCATATGATTAGTAGGTCGGGTTTCAGTTAATATATTTTTATGATAAATATCATTTTTTTGCAAATAAATCTAGGAAAAGTATTTCTATAATGATTTTCTACCGATATGTGTAAAAATAATCTACAGATTTAGAAGAGGTTTTAAAATGAGCGATAAAACGAATATCGGAATTATAATATGTGACCGTTACAGCAGTTGTGCCGGAGGTAAATGTTTTGAATCGATGAAAAATAGAGATGGTGCTTTCGACATATATGATGAAGATGAGGATTTAGAGATAGTTGGTTACACATCATGTGGTGGATGTCCAGGTGGTAATGTCGAGTATGCGCCTGAAGAGATGAAGAAGAATGGAGCAGATGTTATACATCTAGCTACAGGTTTGGTAGTAGGTTATCCACCATGTCCAAGAATAAATCATTTCAAAGATTTTATTGAAGAAAAATATGGATTAAAAGTGGTTATTGGCACTCATCCGATACCTCAAAAATATTATGAAACGCACAGTGATTTAGGTACTTGGGATTCTTCAAAATGGGAAGAGATGATCGAACCAACTCTTTCTGATGAGGAGACAAGGGTCAGTTACAATTAAAAAACTTAAAAATCATACCTTTTATCTTTTTTATGAATTTAGTACCTCGATCATCTCATCATGTATCTTACCATTAGTGGCCATAATGTATGAATCTTTAACGTCATGCTCATCTCCATCCAACTTAGTCACTTTTCCCCCTGCTTCCTTAACTATCAGTTTACCAGCAGCAAGGTCCCATGGTTTCAGATGGATAGCCCAGAAACCGTCCATCCTGCCACAGGCAACGTGAGGTAGATCAACAGCAACAGAACCACTTCTTCTCAACCCCTGTACATTCGGCATCAATCTATTGAAATATTTCAGATTGACCTTCCTTTCATCTTCATCGTACGGAAAACTCGTTCCTAGAACAGCATCTTTAAGTTTATCAACATCAGATACATGGAGCTTTTCATCATTTAGATATGCTCCATTTCCTTTAGATGCATAGAATAGTTCTTCTCTCAATGGATCGTTAGCAGCACCCACTATCACTTCGCCTTGGTAAGTCAATCCTACAGATACTGAGAAAACAGGTAAAGAATGGGCGTAATTTGTAGTTCCGCTTATAGGATCTATATACCATACGTACTCACTTCCAGTTTTTTCAAGATCGGTCTCTTCCGTAACGATATCATGATCTGGAAATCTTTCATTTATAGAATCAACTATGTACTTCTCAGATCTCATATCCATCTTTGTCACAAGGTCATACTTTCCTTTATGACCTACTTCTATCCTCTCTCCAAAATTTTTAGTTATTATCTTTCCTGCTTCTAAAGCAGATTCTTTAGCAAGTTCAAGATATTCATCGTATTTCATCTGTCAACACCTTTTAAAGTAGATTTTTCTTCAGGTGATCTATTAGGCTTTCAGGTTCACCTTGGAATCCGCCACCTTGGGCGAATTCATCAGTACCGCCACCACCGCCTCCAAATTCACTGCTGAGACTCTGTATTACTCCATTAGCTGATACTGAATCAGTTTTTGAACCTACAACTGCTGATAGGGATCCAGATCTGTTTATCACTGCTATAACTTCTCCATCTTCAATACTGTCTTTGACCATCTTAGATAATATATCACTTTTATCAGTACTGACTGTACCTAGTAAGAGATCAAAATCGTCAGTCTTGTGTCTTTTCAATGCTTCAAAATTTGATTCCAATAATTTAGACTCTAGGTCTTCGACCTTTTCATCTAATTCGCTTTCTCTGTTTAACAATCGTCTTATCTCTTTTGTTAAATTCTGATGGTCAGTTTCCAGCATTTTTTCTGCTCTAAGAAGATTTCGCTTTTGCTTGTAATCCTCTTTAAGAGCATTCTGACCGACTTTGAACTCGATCCTGGTGACTCCTTCCTGTAGTTTTTTCTTACCGATTATAGTTATCCTACCTATTTCGATAGTATTTTGGAAATGAGTTCCTGAACAGGTAGCAGTATCCCAATCCTTTATTGATACGATCCTTACTTTTTCTTCATCTGGCATCTCTTTAGCATAAGCTAAGTCAGTGAGTTCTTCTAAATCATCTCTACCTTTCAGATCAGAATCAATAGGTCTTGCATCTAATATCACTTTATTTGCCAATTTCTCCATCTTAAGCATCTTGTCTCTATCAATATGTGCATCAGTTTTGAAATCGATCCTGACCTTGTCTTCACTGATACCGAATCCAGAATAACCGATATCCCCTAATACTTCTCTTCCTGCGCCATAGACAATATGAGAGCCAGTATGAGATCGCATACAGTATAATCTGTATTCACTATCTATCTCGCAATCTACCTTATCACCTACTTCAATATCATGATCTAGGACAGTGTGTACAATTTCGCCATCAATTTTCTGTACATCCGTAACTTCATAACCATTGATAGTTCCTTTATCTGCGGGTTGACCGCCTCCTTCAGGATGAAAGTAAGATTTTGTCAAAATTACTTTCTTTCCATTCAGGGATTTAACTTTACTTTCAAATACTAATTTCTCGGGTTCTTTCCAATAAGGAGGATTGAATGTCATAGATAAAGTAAAGAAAAGAGTAGTAATAATGTTTTTGAAAGGTTTTTTTAGTCCATCTCCCATATGAATTTACCGTTCTCCATAACGATCTCATCGTCCAATTTGAGCGTTCCTTTACTCATATCTTTGATGATATCCATATGAATGGCACTTTCGTTACCTTCTCCATCTTCTCCTATCGATCTGTTTATGGCTCTACCTAGGGCGAGATGTATGGTATCACCCATCTTTTCATCGAAGAGCATGTTTCTTGTGAAAGTTTGAATATCTCTGTTAGTTCCTATTCCCAGTTCACCAAGTTTTCTTGCACCTTCATCCGTATCTAATAGATCTGAGAGTAGTTCTTCATTCATCTCGGCAGAGTGTTCTACAACGACTCCGTCCTCGAATTTTAGCCTGACACCTTTAATCTCCCTGCCCATATACATCAGTGGTTTATCGAACATTATCTTTCCGTTAACGCTGTCAGGTATAGGAGCTGTATAAACCTCTCCGCTTGGTAGGTTGTGTTTCCCGTCTGAATTGACCCCGATATTTCCTTTTATAGACATGGTGAGATCAGTTTCTGGTCCTTCTATGTGAACTTCATCAGCTTCATCCAATCTTTCTTTCAATATCTGCTGCTTTTCATGAACTTCTTCCCAGTCTCTGATCACTGCGTTCCATACGAAATCCTGGTACTCTGATAGAGACATGTCAGCTAATTGTGCTGCTCCATTTGTCGGGAAAGCAGTTATCGAGGATTTCTTTTCTTGAAGGAGGTCGCTGATAGGTTTCCTACTTTTAGAGTATTCAGAAACTACCTCTCCTGGTACGTCATTCATCGCTTTTTCGTTCGGGTCTGATTTTACGAAGATCACGACATCGGCGTTTTCGTAAAGATTTAAAGTATGTTCCGGAGTTTTGAACTCGCCATCAAAATTCTTCAGGTAAGCTCTATTCATCTCATTAGATGTGTAAATTGTAGTCGGGAAAGCTCCCCTCTTTCCTACCTCTTCATGTAATGCAACGAACAGTTCGTGAGCCTCTGGGTTGCCAACGATCACGACATTATCATCTTCTTCTATATCCGTACTCCAATCAGCAAGTATTTCTGCATGTTTCCTTATCCTATCATCCATCTTCTTCACCTGTTAAAATAATCTATTTACGGTCGACTAGTTAAAAAGGAATATAAAATTCTTTGTTTGAAATACGAGTAAGGAAGTATGTATTGATTCTAATTTTGTTAACCTTGTAATTTAATCATTTACTGCCAATCTTTAAATATAGGATACGTAAATAATATAAATTGATAGGGGATGAAATATAATCGATTATTTACATTGGCTGTAATCATTATTTTTTTATTCAGCAGCTTATCTATTTCTTTAGGTTCTTTTCAGGAAGTGAATAACAGTATAAATGAGAAAGATGAGACTCTAGATCCTGTAAATAATATCACAATAGAAACGATGACTAATGAGCAAACAGCAGTAGGAAAAGTTGCCGATGGTAAATTAGATCTTTTTTTAAAATCTGTGGAAGGGAAATTTATCAAAGACCTGAATAAAGAAACAAGAGAAAATATTGAGACCTGGAAAGGTGAGAAGTCATATAATACTTTATTTTTCAACCCAGCGCATACTGTTTCACCTTACGAGTGCAACGTTAATGGTGAACTACAATTCAATCCATTTTCGATCGAAGAAGTAAGATATGCTGCTAATTTTCTAGTAAACCGAAGTAAGATCGTTGAAGATTTCTACAATGGACATGGAGATATTAGATATCTACCTTTCAGTAGATCATCTCCTTCTTATGATCATTTTGAAGATATCGTAGAAGATAACGGGTTTACAGCTGAAGGTAACAAGCAAAAAGGTATAGAGATGATTCAAGAAGCTTTAAATTCAGCCATGAACGATTCTGCATTAAAAGGAGAATTAAGAAAGGGTGATGACGGTTATTGGGAATATAAACCTAAAGGAAAAGGTTCATTTGAGGACATAGAAGCAGTAGGTCGACTTGGTTGGAGGGATGAGAGGGAAGAAATAGCAGAATATTTCTCTGATATACTAGAAGAATGTGGCATAGAATCATATGTGCCTAAATTTGATTATGGATATGGTTCAATAGTTTGGGGAAGTGATCCCGCTGATTTACATTGGAGTTTTTACACAGGAAGGTGGATAAGTCAGTCAGCTAAATATTATCAAAGTAAACAACCCGCTCATATGTACGCTGGATGGTACGATTATATGCCAGGTGGCTTTATAGATGATCCAGATTATAATTATGGATATAATGGAACTGGAAATCAAACACTAGAAAGAATATCTAAGCGATTATATGAAAACCAAATAAACAGTATCGATCAGTACTGGAAATATATGGAAAAAGTAACCAGAATAGGTGTAAACGAATCGATTAGGCTTTTTCTTTCAACTAAAAACGAATACTACACATATAACAAAAACAAAGTCAAAACAGCAGTAACTGATGTTATTACAGGATGGAGTGACTATTTTACTCCTAGAACTATTTACAGTTATAAAGATAATTTAACGTTCGCTAGCTATTCATCACAGGGTACTTTATACAGGGATAATTGGAATGAAATAGATGGTTCTGCCCATCCATATGGATTACAGCAGAAACGGATGCTTATGGATACTGGAGCAGCCTTTCATCCTAGAACAGGTAAACCGATCCCATTCAGATGTGACTGGACAACTAACGGTGAAAAAAATCGAGTTGTGAAGGATTACCACTGGTATGAGAATGAAACTGGTGCGATGATCCTAGATAAAAATATTTCAGTTCCTGAAGATGCTGTAAAATACAATACAAAGATTCAGAGATGGGAAAATGTTGATTCGAACACAGGATCCGCTGTAAAAGTCATGTATGATGTAAAAACGAGTAAATGGCATGATGGTCACGATCTGACTCTTAAAGATCTCATATCGAATTACGCTTTCATGAAAGAATTAGTCTACAAAGATGATGAAAACAATACATGGTACAATAAAGGGTTCAGCAATGATGCTAAACCATGGTACGATTCAATCGTTGCTACTAAATGGGATGAAAACAATGGAACCTATACGATATGGGGGAACTTTAATTCTCCTATCGATGATGAGGTAGGAAAGTATTATACAGAATACACTTTCCCGGTAGTTCCACATCAGCTCTACGAAGCTGCTCAGTTTTTGGTCACTCAAAATGAGACATTCATTCCATCAAATAGTAGTACATATAGTTGGGATTACACAGCAGATAACTGGATCCACTGGCTGTCAAAATCACAGGGTGAAGATTTTGTCAGTACATTAGAAAATATGACCGGAAAAGATTGGATGCCTTGGTATCTGAGAGAAGAAAATAACGCTCCCATCACATTATCACAAAACCAGTATAACTCTGAGATCAATTCGATAATACATTTCTATGAAAGATATGGTCATGTATTCTCCTCTCAGGGACCATTCATGGCTAAAACCGTAGATACAGAAGAAAAACAAGTTGATCTGATAAGATTTGACCAAGGTGATGGATATCCATACCGAAGGGATCATTGGTATGAAAGTTTGAGAGAAATCAATATATTCAATACCACACCTGAAGATAATTCCTTTATCAAAGACTCTGATAAAGATGTAAGTGTAGTATTTACTAAATCGATGAACACTTCTAAAATACCTGAACTAAAAGTGGTCAACGGAACCGATCCGGGTGGTTGGGAGTTCTTAGGTTGGAAAACCACTATAAATGAAAATGATACAGCAGTATGGTCGGTTGAAAAATGGAATCCTAATGAAAAAGTCACAGTCAAGATATATGATTTTGAAGATGAGTATGGAAATAAAGGAACACCTTACTCATTCAATTTTCTAACACATGATACGATAGATCCTACAGCGGATGCAGGTTACGATAAAACGATAAGTTATAAAGAAGATGTAAAATTAGATGCTTCAGATTCCTACGACAATAGAGATATTGTAAATTATACCTGGGATATAGGTGATGAAACACTTTATGGAAAAACTGTAAAACATAGATTTGAAAAGATTGGAACGTATGAAGCAACTCTTGAAGTTAAGGATGCTGCAGGTAATGTGGATACAGATACAGTTAAAGTCTTTGTCAAAGATTTTGATGATCCCGTAGCAGTTGCTGGTAATGATATCATAACTGACGAAGATGAAAAAGTGAGTTTAAACGGTTTTGGATCATGGGATGATTACGGGATAAAGAGCTATTTATGGACCATAGAAGGTTATAATTATCAAGGAGAATCTATAACCTATACTTTTGAGGATCCAGGCAGATATAAAGTTACCTTGAAAGTGATCGATCATGGTGATAATTTTGATACAGATTCACTTAACGTGACCGTCAGAGATACCACTCCCCCAGTTGCAGATGCTGGAGGAGATATAATTACTGAAGCAGGTGCAGAAGTGACTTTAGACGGATCCAAATCCACTGACAATGGAGAGCTAACGAATTACACCTGGATAATTGAGGATAAAAAGGTTTTTGGAGAAAATGAAAATTATATTTTTGAAGAACCAGGTGAATACGATGTATATCTGAGGGTTTTTGATAAAGGAGAACACCTGGATGAAGATCATCTACAAGTTTCCGTTAGATCATCTGAACCACCCACTGCAGATGCAGGAGATGATATAACTGTGGATATTGGGGAGAAATTTACACTTGATGGCTCTGGATCTACTGATAACATTGGAATAGTAAGCTATGAATGGAACTTTAGTGACGGGGAGAGTGAATATGGAAAGTTTGTAGAACATGAATTCGATAAGAAGGGAAATTATAAGGTCAATTTGACAGTTACCGACAAAGCAGGAAACACAGATACTGATGTTGTTGAAATAAAAGTTAAAGGGGGAGATGGAGGGAAGTCGGATGGAATAGGTTCAATCGGATATCTAGTAATTGCTTTGATAATGGGTATGATGATCTCTGTTGCGATATATTATTTAAAAACTAAAGATTAGACATATATTGATTTATTTATATCACGAATCAAAAAAAAATTAAAATATAACTACTATATTGTTTAAATGGGTTGAAATATATGAAGAACATCTATAAAAAGAAATTACTGACTATCCTCATAATTTTAGTACTGTTATTCTCGACTTTTATTGTTTCTTTAGATGTTTCAGAAGAAAAAGTAAAGAAAATAGAAAAAAGTACTGTGGATGGATCTTCAGAATGTCTACCTTGGCCTATGGTAGATCAGAATCCATTACATACTCGCAGATCTCCTTATGATACTTCTTATATCGAAGGATCACTTAAATGGATGCATAATACTTCTTCCAAAAATTCCAAGATCATGTCAGATATGTTCGTTGGAGAGAATGGTCTAGTTTATATCAGAAGATCATCTGGTAAAAATGAGAGTGTCTTAACTATTGTGAATGAATCTGACGGTTCTATCTATGAAGAATATACTCTAGATCATAAAAACATCAAACTATTAGGTTTAGATAAAGACACAATATATACAGGTTCTGGCAACACGATATATGCTTTAAATGAAGATGGTACAGAGAGATGGAGTAAAACACTATTCGGTAATATTACCGATAATATCGTGATAGATTCAGAGTCTATTTATGTGGGTGCTTTTAACTTAGGTAAAGGGGAAAATAAACTCTACTGTTTGAATAAGCAGGGTGAAATCAAGTGGACATTTAATAATTATTCTAGACCAGCGATCGATGATGGAACAATATATGTGGATGGGATCAATACCATATATGCACTGAATAAGCAGGGTGAGGAAAAATGGAATGTCTCTTTAGAAGAAGACCTAGAGATGATCACTTTTGTCAGCATTGGACCTTCTAATACGGTATATACAGGTGGTTTCTATGGTGATGAATCATCGATAATCGCATTAGATCAAAATGGAGATAAAAAATGGTCGAAATATTTTGATTCTTATATTGCAAGAGGACCGGCTATAACGGAGAATGGCACTATTTATCTGACTGTTGGAAGCGATAAATCCATCGACGAACCACCTTCATTATATCGTATAAGCCCAAATGGTAAGACAAGATGGACATTCAAAATTGATAAAAAACTGCCTTGGAATCTTCAAAGGAACATGGCTTCTAGTCCTGTTGTTGGAAAGAATGGTATCGTTTACCTGACAGCTCAAAGACTCGCTATGCAATCTACCTTCGATAAAAAAATATTATTCTCTATCTCACCTGATGGAACACAAAAATGGAACTACACTTACGAAGACTCTGGTATGCTTACATCTCCTGTTATCGGTGAATATGGAACGATATACACGAGAGTAAATAAAACTATATACGCTATAGGTGAAGATCCATATCCTTCAGAGATAATGGAATTAGATATTCAAATGGAACCTGATAAAGTTGAACTCTCATGGGGTTCACCTGAAGATGAAGGGATGGGTGGAATACAGAAGTACAATATTTATAGAGGTACTTCAGAAGAGAATCTAACACTGTTAGATACTGTCACATCTGATGATTATACCGATATAAATTATACAGATGTAAATGTTGAAGAGGGAGAAGAATATTTCTATTGCGTAAGTGCGGTGAACGAAGCTGGTGAAGGACCTAAATCTCTAGTTGTGGGAGAAACAGTACCAGTGGAAGAAGATCCAGATCAAGTTCCTGGGTTTACGATGATAATACTAATAATATGCCTAGTGATAGTGGGCATTAATCGAAATAGGAAAAGATAATTGTTTGAATAAACAAAGTTAAAAATAGTGAGAAATAATTTATAAATTATATGACTGAAACAAAAGAACTAGATGAATCAGGTTGGATTGTATCAACCAAAGACACACTTAATGGTAAACCTAGAATTGAAGGTACTAGAATCAGTGTATTGAATATTTATATATGGTATTTTGAATCAGATCTCAGTGTACAGGAAATTTGTGAACATTATTGTGTTGAAAAAGAAGGTGTAGAAGCAGCTATCGATTATATTGGTAACAATAAAGAGGAAATTAAATTGCAAAAAGAGAAAACAGAGGAGATCGAAAAGATTTCAAAAAAATTAGCTAATAAGAAGTTAGATGAAATAATAAAATAAATCGCAAATATAATTTTATAATTAGATCAACTAATAATCTGTTTCGGTGTAAACCGTTCTAAATCAGTATCATCAAAATCATCATCAAAGCTTATTAAATCTAAGTCATATTCTAAAGCAGATAAGTATTGGTAGGAATCATCAAAATCTAATCCAAATTTATCTGAAACTTTTATTATTTTGTGAAGATGATTTGGATATAATCTTAATATATTTACTTCTGAATCTCTTATTACATCATCATAAAATTTTTCTAAAACATCCATCTCATCTAATCTAGAAAAAATTACTCCAATTGAAAATACTGAAAAATCTGTTATACAGAGTGAAGATGATTCATGTTTAGATAAAAACTCATGTGCCTCATTTTCTTTATCCTGTTCAAGTAAAACTTCTAACCATATATTTGTATCAACAAGGTACACTTATTCCCCCCACCAATCTTTACTTTTTTCTTCTAATTCTAATGATGTAAATTCATCTTTGTATTTTTTTAGATCCCCAGCCCAGTTCAAAGATAATTTCTTTTTCTTACCCCTATGATGCTTTTCGATTAAAAATTCAATATAATCTCTAGCCTCATCACGTAGTTCTGGTGGTAGAGATTTAATCATTTTTTCTAAGGATTCCATATTATTCAAATATTGAATCAAAACTTATATAATTTTTTCCTTTCACTTTTTAAATATTAATTTTCGCTTTGCAAAATAAAAATTAATCTTTTCAGTAAACTTCCTTCTAAACAAAAATTGTTTTTTACTACTACTCTTTTTTCATTGCAGATATCATGAGAGAGAAGTTACTAGAAGGGATCGATGTAGGCGATCGTATAAAGATAGAAGATGAAGAGAGAAGTTACGAAGGTATATTGATGCCTCATCATCGTTTCAGCGGTGAGGATATAATCACGATCAAGTTGGATAACGGTTACAATATAGGTTATAAGATAGATGAAGATACAGAAGTTGATCTCATCCAGAAGAGAGAGGGTATAAAGACGGAGAAGGAAAAAAGAGTGGAAGTGGATGAGAGCAAACCTAACATTTCGATAATTGGCACAGGTGGAACGATAGCGAGTTATGTAGAGTATAAGACCGGTGCTGTACATCCTGCTCAGAGTGCTGAAGACGTATTGTATTCGAATCCTGAGATCGGTGAAAGATGCAATCCTAAAGTCGAGATATTGTTCAGCAAGTTGAGTGAAAATATAGAACCTCAAGATTGGGTAGATATAGCTGATAAAGTGATCGAAGAGGTAGAAGATGGTGCTGAGGGTATAGTGATCTCTCATGGAACCGATACTATGGGATATACTTCAGCAGCTTTATCTTTCATTTTACAGAATTTACCAGTACCGGTAGTATTAGTCGGTTCACAGCGTTCCAGCGATAGACCTTCCAGCGATGCACACTTGAACTTGTTAGCGGCTGTAGAGGTCGCCAAATCCGAGCTGAATGGAGTCTACGTAGTGATGCATGAAAGCATGTCGGATGATAGATGTGCGATACATAAAGGAACGAAGGTAAGGAAGATGCACACGAGCAGAAGAGATGCATTCCGATCTATAAACTCGGAACCTGTAGGATTTGTGATTCCAGAATCTGGAGATATAGAATTGAATATCGAACCTAAGAAGCTAGATGGAGAGCTTGAAAAGAAAGGTAGTGTGGTAGAGGACGTAAGCATGATATACGCTCATCCAGGAATTATGGAAGAGGATATAAAGAGTGCTGGAAAGAGCAAAGGTATCGTGATAGCTGGTACTGGGTTAGGCCATATGAAGACCAAATTGATACCAGAATTAAAGAAAATAATTGATGAAGGAAAACCAGTTGTTATGTCCAGTCAGTGCTTGAATGGGACTGTAAATGATCACGTTTACTCCGCAGGAAGACAGATACTTGAAGCAGGTGTGATACCTGTAGGGGACATGCTTCCAGAAACAGCTCTTGTAAAACTGATGTGGGCTTTGAGTCTAGACGAAGATGTTGAAGAGATGATGAAAACTAAAATCGCTGGTGAGATAAGCGAAAGGAGGACGAGGTGATATCATGGAAAGAGATTATGAAGAACTCGGATTGAAATGTGGTCTAGAGATACACCAGCAGTTGGATACGAAAAAACTGTTCTGTGACTGCGACTCAAATCTTGTTGATGACGAAGGAGATACCTACAAAAGAGAATTGAGACCCACTGAAAGCGAGCTAGGCGAGGTCGATGAAGCTGCCAAGATGGAAGCTCTCAAAGGACTGAAATTTAGATATCAATCTCCTAAATCATCATCCTGTTTAGTTGAGTTAGATGAAGAACCACCAGAGGGTCCAGATGAAGAAGCGTTAGACCTTGCATTAACGATGGCACTCTACGCAGATGCAGATATAATGGACGAGATACAGTTCATGAGGAAGATAGTTATCGATGGTTCTAACACTAGTGGATTCCAGAGGACCAGCTTAATAGCGATGAATGGTGAATTAGAAGTCGAAGGTAAGAAGATCGGAATACCCTCAATATGTTTGGAAGAAGATGCAGCTAGAAGTATCGAGGAGAAGAAAGGTGAAAAAGTATATCGATTGGACAGACTTGGTATTCCACTTGTTGAGATAGCTACAGACCCGGATATCACATCACCTGACGAAGCTAAAACCGTTGCACAGACAATAGGTGGTCTTTTCCGAGGTACCAGGAAAGTCAAAAGAGGCATCGGTAGTATACGTGAAGATCTTAATGTTTCCATAGAAGAAGGTGCACGTGTCGAGATGAAAGGTGTTCAAGAACTAGATATGCTCCCTGAATATGTTGAGAACGAAGTAGATAGACAAGTTAGATTGTTGGAGATCAAAGAAGAATTGAATGAAAGAGATGCTGAGGTTGAAGAAGAAATACACGATGTGACTGACTTGTTCGAAGATTGTGACAGCGGTATCATCAAAGGTAGTTTGAACAAAGGTAATGGTGTCTTTGCCATCAAATTAAAAGGATTCGATGGGATGCTGAGAGGTGAAGAAGGAGAAGCACTACTAGGTCCCGAGTTCGCGGATTATGCAAAAAAGACTGGTGTTGCAGGAATATTCCACAGCGATGAATTACCTAAATTTGGTATAACAGAGAAAGAGATTGAAAACGTATCTGAGAGATTAGATGTTGGAGAAGATGATGCATTTGCATTAGTAACAGAATCAGAAGAAAAATCGAGAAATGCATTGGAAAAGGTCATAGAGAGAGCGAAGATGGCTCTGCAGGGAGTACCTGAAGAGACAAGAAAAGCACAGCAAGATGGAACTACAACTTTCCTTAGACCTCTATCGGGAGAAGCGAGGATGTATCCCGAAACAGATATCCCACCGTGTTCAGTTTCAGAAGAACACCTAAAATATCTAAAAAAGAATCTCCCCGAAACACCGAATGAGAAGATAGAACGATTTCAATCTGAATATGATCTCAACCAACAGCAGAGTGAACAGTTGTTTAGAAAAGGATATGATATCATATTCGAAGATCTGGTCAGTGAATACGAGCATCCTTCGGTGGCGGCTAATATGTTTTTACATATCTACCCTGACTTGGAAAAAGAAGATCATGATATGGAAAATATCACCGATGAGCAACTGATGGAACTATTCGAAAGCTTCGATGAGGGTGAATTTGCTAAGGAAGGTATCTCCGATCTACTTAAAGAACTATCAAAAGGTAAAAATATAGACGATGCGATAGAAAGTGCAGGTTTGGAATCTCTCGGTGAAGAAAAATTAAGAGAAAAGATAGTAGAAGTGGTAGAGGAGAGGATAGATTTCGTAAAAGAAAGAGAGATGGGTGCTGTAGGTCCGTTGATGGGCGTACTGATGAAAGATCTCAAAGGTAAAGCTGATGGTGAAGAGATAAGCAAGATACTGAGAGAGGAGATCCAAAACAGGATATGAACTACTATGGCTAGGAAGTATATCGAAGATATGAAGGAAAATAAAGATATCGATGGTCTTGTCGAGTTAGCCGAAGACGGAAATAGTAAAGAAAGAGCAGAGGCTGTCAAGGCACTGGGCTTGATTGCTGACAGCGACGTTTTATCAGTACTTGTCAAAAGATTAGATGACGAGGAAAAGACAGTAAGAGCCAACGCTGTCATAGCCATCAGTCACATAGATGGTGAACATGTAAAAGAGAAGATGATCGATATGAAAGATGACGATGCGTGGGAAGTCAGGCATGATACAGCGATAGCCATGGGAGAGATGAAGGATGAAGAATTCATAGAACCTTTAAAGGATCTTGTCGAGGATGAGGAACTCGAAGTAAAACAGAAAGCTATAGAAGCTCTAGGTGAGATAGGCGATAATGAAGTCATCCCATTCCTAGAGAGCTATATGGATGATATAGAGCTCGAAGAAGATATTGCTAAAGCAATCAGTAATATCGGTACAGAAGAAGCATTGGAACCCCTGACAGAGATGTTCAAGGAAGGAGATAGATGGGTGAGAGAAACAGCAGTACAAGGATTGAGCAAGATCGAGTCATCTGAAGCGACTAAAGTACTTCTAGAAGGTCTTAAAGACAGCAGCTGGAGAGTAAGAGAAGACAGTGCTTTAGCTCTGGGTAATAAAGGAGACAAAGACGCTGTAAAACCACTGCTACAACTGCTAGAGGACGATAAAAAGTACGTGGTAGAAGCAGCTCTGAAAAGTCTGGGTAAACTCGGTGATGAAGATATCATAGAAAAAGTATCACATAAATTAGATGATGATGACCCATCTATAAGATCAGCCGCAGCTTACACACTTGGAGAAGTTAACACAGAAAGATCGTTGAATCTGATAACTCAACATATAGATTTTGAAGAGAATCCTAGGGTTTTGTGGTCTATATCAGAAGCTGTTTCGAAATTCCCAAAAGAAGAGTTAGAAAATATAGAGAACAAAGTTAAAAGATATGATGGTCACAAGAAGATAATCTTATCTGTGGCGCTTGGTAAAGCAGGTTTTTCATCTATGAGTCCTACTATATTGGATTATATCGATGACGACAGGTGGAAGATCAGACAGAAAGTGATCGAAGCTTTGAAGCAGATCGATGTTAATGATCTCAGTAAAACACAAACAGATAAGGCTTTTAGAAAATTGACCGAAAGGATCGAAGATAATGACAAATGGGTAAGGACTCAGGCAGTTCTAACACTAGGTAACTATATCTTCGATGTCAGCGACGATATCGAAACTGAAGATGCTAAAGAAGCACTGATCCAAAGGATGAAAGTAGAAAGTGATGAGGACGTGAACGAAGCCTTCAAAGAGATCAAGTATCTTTTAGGGCTATGATTACAAAAAAGTTATAATATTTCTCCACTTTAAGATACCCGATGAATCAAGAGACCATATTTACTGCTTTGATACTTGTAGGGGCGGCTTTTATTCCTTCACTCATATATCTGTGGTGGGTAAGGAACGCTGAAAAGATAGGTAGGCAAAGATGGTCCAATCTATTCAAAACATTTTCATGGGGTGCTATCTTTGCAGTGGTCATCGCTGTTGTACTATCTTTAGCATTTTCGGGTTTCATATTTTCAACTGAATTACAAAGAGAATATCAATTTCTAGCAGATAGAACCATACAGAGTTTGATCTTGGTCTGTGTTATAGCTCCTATTGTGGAAGAATTCGCTAAAGTGTTAGGTGTTTTTTCTGTAAAAAGCAAGATATATGAGATCGAAGATGGACTCGTATTCGGTGCAGCCTGTGGTTTAGGTTTCGCTGCTACTGAAAATTTACTGTATGAAACTAATACATTTATAACTGAAGGCTTTGGAACAGCTTTCATCACAATAGTGATCGTTAGAAGTATTTCCAGTGCCTTATTACATGGAAGTGCAAGTGCCATGGCTGGTTACGGCATCTCTAAAGGGATGTTCAAGGGAAAGAACTCGTTCATCCCTTACTATCTTCTAGCAGTTTTCATGCATGGAAGCTTCAATTTTCTAGCATCTATCAATCAGATGTTCGAAGGAAGATTGCCTTTATTAGCTTTGATAGTAGCTTTTGTATTTGCGATCACAGCCATAAGATTTGTAAGGGGAAAGATAATCGCACTTGACAGACGTACTTGAACAGGAGGTAAAAGATTTGAAAGATCCTTTTCCAGTAAAAGGGAAGAGAAGGGAAGAGATCCTCGAAAGGATAAACCAAGCTAAAGAAGAGGACTTGAGTTTTAGCTCTGGTAAGATATTGGGTTCTATGTGTACTGAACCTTTGGAGATGAGTAAAAGAATCCACAGTATGTTCTTAGAAGCCAATCTTGGTAATCCAGGTTTATGCAGGGGAACGGAGATGCTGGAAAAAGAAATACATTCCGCAGTATCTTCATTTATACATGCTGATGACTATGAAGCCCTATCTGTTGGCGGAGCGACTGAAGGAAATATATTGGCTCTATGGAGGGCTAGAGAAAAGAGTGGAAAAAGAAAAGTATTACTTCCAGAAAGCGCTCATTTTTCCTTCGTAAAAGCCTGTTCACTTTTAGATATGGAACCTGTCTACATACCATTGACTGAAAACTACACTCTTGATACCGATGTTTTGGAAAAAGAATTGGATGAAGAAACTGCTGCAGTGGTTGGTGTAGCTGGAACTACTGAGCTGGGTGTAATAGATCCGATAGAGGAGATGGCTGAGATCGCTGGAGATACATACCTGCATGTAGATGCAGCTTTCGGTGGATTTGTGATACCATTCTTGAAAGAATTGGGAGATGACTTACCTGAATTTGATTTTAAGATAGATGGAGTAGATTCTCTAGTACTCGACCCTCACAAGATGGGTCTTTCTACGGTACCACTAGGTCTATTCTATTCAAGAGATAAAGATAATATCTCTATAAAATCACCTTATCTCACTGGTGGAGAACAGAAAACTATAAGAGGTACAAGATCCAGTGCTTCTGTTCCTGCCTTCTGGACTGCTATGAACCTCCTGGGAAAAGAAGGTTATAAAGAGATAATATCTGAGTGTATGGAGAACACTCATTACACGATAAATAAAATGAAAGAGATAGGTTTGAAACCTATTATAGATCCGATTATGAATATAGCTTCATTCCATCATGATGAACCTAAAAGAGTTGTAGATGAGGTGAATGGCATGGGTTGGAACATCTCATTGACGATAAATCCATCGGGGCTAAGATTCGTGATAATGCCTCATGTTAAAAAAGAGTCTATCGATGATATGGCTGATATATTGGGAGATATCGTATGAAAGAAGATGAACGATTAGAGATAGGAGAATTTAGATTCGATATAGCATCCGCTAAAGAGCAGATAAAAGAGATCGGTGCAGAAAAGGCACTGTTACAAGTTCCTGATGGATTGAGAAGGAAAGCAGATAAGATCGCAGAATCCTTTGATATAGAAGTTTCGATATGGGGTGGTTCCTGTTATGGTTCATGTGACCTGCCGTTAGAGATAGGTGATGCTGATGTACTGATACACGTTGGTCATTCCGAGATACCCAACATGGATGTTGATTATCCAGTCATCTATATCGAAGGAAGAAGCACTAGGTTCAGTGGAGTGCCTGATGAATTGTATGAGATGCTGGAAGGAAAAGTGGCTCTCTACTCTTCCGTTCAATATCTTGATCATCTAGAAACGATCAAAAAAGAGTTGGAAGAAAAAGGGTACGAAGTTGTGATAGGAGAAGGAGATAACCGGATCAAATATCCTGGTCAGGTATTAGGATGTAACTATTCAGTCAAAGTAAAAGATGCTGACAGTCATTTGTATGTAGGTACTGGTGATTTTCATCCTCTTGGGCTGTCCCTATCGCTAGATAAAGAAGTGATAAGGTTGAACCCACTATCTGGAGAACTCGAAAAGATAGGAGATGAGAAGGATAGATTGTTAAGAAGAAGATTTGGTCTGATAACTTTAGCCGAAGATGCTGACAAGATAGGTATAATCGTATCTAGCAAAGCTGGACAAAGGAGATATGAGTTAGCCAAATATTTAAAAAAGAAGTTATCAGAAAAATGTACTATATATGAGTTCGATGAGATCACTCCAGACCTTGTAGATTCATTTGATTGGGACTGCGCTGTTTGTACAGCCTGTCCAAGGATAGCGTTAGATGATGCCAACAATTATGATGCTGTTATGATAACACCTGATGAATTTGAAATAGCGTTAAAAGAAAAAGATTGGGAAGGATGGATTATCGATGAAATTCACTAATCCTCTTCTTCATCATCCTCAAATGAAGCTTCGATGAGTTTACCATTTTCTTTGTAGGTGGTGACTATCATCATACTGGTCAAGTCTTGTACACCATCAAGATGTGAAGCTTCATCGGTCAAGAAAGTCTTCATATGATCGTAATTTTTGAACCTTGCTTTAACGACCAGATCAACATCTCCAGTCACAAGTGATATATCCTCAATATTTTGATATTCAGAGAGTTTGTTTGCTATGTCATCGGATTTCTTTGTATCTACTTTGAATGAAATAATCGAACTTACACCACGTCCTTCATAGTAACTAGATATCACGTCTTCATACTCTTCCGGATTTTCTACTTCAGTCATTTTGTTCCTCCTGCTTTTATATCTACTTATAATTTCGAAATAAAGAGGTTACATATAAGCTTTTCAAATCAATCTTTAATATACTGCAGCGCCTATCTCTTCTTCTATATCTTCATAAACTTGCTGTAGTAAATTTTCGAAATCTTCGTTTTCATATTCTACGTATCTACCAGAGCCACTTTGAACTTTGGCTTTAAATGAGTTGTGGTTTTTAACTATCTCGATTGAGCATAGGGTTTCTTCCATCCAGGCACCTCGATAAAATGATTTAGTCTAGAGTATTATTTATAATTTGTTGACTGATTCTAAAATTCATGATTAAATATCGTATTGATCGTAAAAAAAAGGTATAAATATATCCATACCCACCAAAGTTTTATACTAGAAGGATATAGTGAAATCAAAAATAAAAAGGGGTATTGTATCCTATGGTAGAATATGAGGTTGTTATAGCAGATTCAAAAGAAGGAAAGTCATATCAGACTACAGTTGACGGTCACCATGCGAATTCTTTGATAGGTAAACGTATAGGTGATGAAGTAGACGGTATTTTCGTTGGATTACCCGGATTCAAACTTCAGGTAACAGGTGGAAGCGACATAGACGGTTTCCCCATGAAGAAGAACATACCAGGACCAGCTAGGAAGAAGGTTCTAGGTAAGGGTGGAACAGGATTTAACATAAAAGAAAGTGGGGTTAAACGTAAAAAAACCGTTAGAGGTAATACAATCTCTACCAATATAAATCAGGTAAATATGAAGATCATAGAGCACGGACCTCAAGATGTACCTGAACTTTTAGAAGAAGGAGATAACGAATGAAAGTACCAGAACAGCCAGAAGTAAATATCGGGATGGTAGGTCATGTCGATCACGGAAAGACCACTCTTACAGAAGCTTTGAGTGGTGAATGGACAGACCGTCATTCAGAAGAAACAAAAAGAGGTATCAGTATACGTTTAGGATATGCTGATACAGCATTCTATAAATGTCCAGATTGTGAAGGAACGGAAGCTTATACGACTAAAACGACCTGTCCAAATTGTGGTGCAGAAACAGAATTCTTAAGATCTGTGTCTTTTGTAGACTCACCAGGCCACGAAACTCTGATGGCTACCATGCTTTCAGGGGCTTCGATGATGGATGGTGCAGTTTTGGTTATTGCAGCTAACGAGAAGTGCCCACAACCTCAAACTCAGGAACATCTGATGGGGTTGGACATCTCTAACGTTGAGAACATAATCATAGTTCAAAACAAGGTTGATCTGGTGACTACAGAAAGAGCTAAAGAGAACTATAAGCAGATCAAAGAATTTACGAAAGGCACTGTAGCTGAAGATGCTCCTATAATCCCAGTTTCAGCACATCACGATGTCAATATCGATATTTTGATCCAAGCTATCGAAGAGGAGATACCGACTCCTGAACATAGTGAAGATGACTTACCTAAACTTTCGATAGCCAGGTCTTTTGATATAAACAAGCCTGGAATACCCATAGATGATATCAAAGGTGGGGTAATTGGTGGTTCCCTAGAAAAAGGAATCCTCGAGATAGGTGATGAGATAGAGATAAGACCCGGTACTAGGGTCGAAGAAGGTGGTGTCAAGAAATGGGAAGAGATAACCACGACAGTAAAGACACTTTCTTCAGGTAAATTGGAATTAGATAAAGTTAGACCAGGTGGCCTGATAGGAGTTGGAACTGAACTCGATCCAAGTATAACCAAATCTGATTCTTTAGCAGGTAGGGTAGCTGGATATCCAGGTGATCTACCACCGATAAAAGAGAGCTTCACGATGAAGGTCAACCTGCTCGACAGGGTCGTTGGCATGGAGAAAGACAAAAATGTCGAGAACATAAAGACAAGAGAACCTTTGATGCTTACCGTTGGTTCAGCTACTACAGTAGGTGTTGTGTCATCTGCTAGAGCCGATGAGGCAGAAGTCAAACTGAAAAGATCAGTTTGTGCTGAAGAAGGTCAAAGGATAGCTATAAGCCGTAGGATCAAAGGTAAATGGCACCTTATCGGATACGGCGAGATCAATTAAACCTATTAAAAACCCATTAAAAAAATCCTTTTCTAATATTGTTTTCTGATTTTCTTACTCATTATTTGGAAGTTTAGTAAAAATTTTTAGAAGAGATGAGAATCTAGATAATATTCTGTTAGAAGCAAATTTAATGATCGATTAGAAAAATAATTAAAAAGTAAAGGAGAGTAAAAGTGAGCAACTGACAGCGGGCCAGGGAGCGGAAATAGCCTTCAAACAGTTAGGTTTACCTTCTTCCCCGAAGGGAACAAGGCTCCTAACCTAAGCCACCGTTCCAGGGGTCCACTATCGGACCTAAGCTTCCCATGGGCTCGCGCACCATAGTACCACAGAGGACGTGGGTGGGCTTAACTTCCGGGTTCGGAATGGGACCGGGTGTGTCCCCACCACTATGGCCGTCATGTTGCTCGTTATGGTTCTTTAAAGGCATCTGATATTTATACCTTTTCCATGATCCCTGGCGGTAAATATTTTACCTTTAAATAATCCCTAGAAATTGACCAATATATTTAACTATCTGATGTTTGTAATGTAAACCCGCGAAACAAAAGAGGAGATAAATTGGATGGAATTTTCGACATATTTCTATGGATAGGTATCGTGACTTTACTTATAGGTTACTTGTTCAGATATCATTTTCATGAATTTAGGATGGTCGGATTTTCTCTTATAGGTATATTTTGGGTTGGTGAAGTTCCATATTATCTGCATATAGACGATTACGTAAACGCTGGTATGGCTCTGTTAGCATTACCGTTATTTGTTTACTTTGCATATCATGAGTATCTTTCTAAGAAATGGGATGAAGATCCAGAGGTAATGAAATTTTTAGCAGGTGGTATTTCGATAGCATCTCTTGTGTATTTTGGGATTCAAAGGATACCTGCAGTATCCGGTTTCTTGATCAAGATAGTAGCAGAACAGACCACATGGATGACCGATCTGATGGGCTACACTTTCGATGCAGGTGCAGTGGAGTATGCTGGAAATCCTCTTTTCTACAGAACAAACCACGAGACGATCTATGTGCCTATCAAGGGGAGCGGTATACATATAATCTTAGCCTGTACTGCCTTGCAGACATTGGCCGCTGCAGGTGCTTTACTCTATGTCACTACTGCCGAAAAGATGGTCAAGATAAAAAGCATGTTACTGGTCCTTCCGACCATATACATCGCAAATATATTCAGGAACGCTATGGTTATATATCTCACAAATGAGGGGATAGCTTCTTTCGACCTAGCACACAATGAGATAGCTAAAACAGGATCTGTGATATTACTGATTGTGTTGTTATTGTTGGTCTTTGAGATGATGCCTCAATTCCATGAAAATATAATGTCGGTGATCACACTTTACAAAAGAGAACCTATCCACCAGAAACAACAGAAATGACTCTGTATTCCTCGTTTTCTTTGATCTCAGCATCGTCTGGTACAGGTTCACCATCATTGAGGACTATTACTGAATCTATGTGATGACCTAATTCTCTGATCAAAGTGTTAACGTCACTCTTATCCGGTAGATCGACTTCACCTTTGCCTTCGACTTTTACTTTCATCGATATCGAAGTTAGAGAGGAGGTATATAAAACCAAAGTCTTTTTCTAATTTCACTAACCCCCTCCGATCCCTTTCTTATATCTAGAGAACAAAGTATCATGTTACATGGATGCAGATATACCTTTGACAGCTGGTGAGATACGAACTTTTGAGACTTCTAACCACCAACCCATCAGTGCTCTCGCTGTAAAGGTGATAGGTGAATTAGATGCTAAAGCGCTGATAATCGACGGGACTGCCAGGATAAATCCATACTGGATAGTCAGAATCTGCAAAGAGTACGGTTATGATATAGACACTGTGCTGGAGAATATAATCATAGCTAGGGGTTTTACTGCCTATCAACTGAAGGATATGATAGGTAAGATCGAAGAGGTCGTTAAGAGTACTCCTGATCTACGTTTCTTAGGATTGATAGATTTTTCATCCAGATTCAAAGATGATGATCTCGAAAGGGAAGAAGGTATATGGCTCAGATCTAAAGCGATAAAAAAGATCCAGAGGATGGTGAAAGTCTACGATCTTTATGGAGCGGTAGCAGACCCGAATCCAGAAGTGTTCAAAAAAAGATCTGGAGTATCGATAGAATCTAAAATAGTAGAAGATATTGGGAAAGCAGCAGATCAAAATATATAAAAAAAAGAAAGAAAGGTTTTTTAGCTTTTAATCGTCACTGTGTTCTCAACCAGATAGTTGTTCGGTATAGCTTTTTCATTTCCAAACTCGTCTTCGATTATAGTATTGTATCTTGTTATCTTTTTCACCTCTCCAGAGTACTCTCCCACTTCGATCTCTTTACCTGGTTCTACGATTTCATTCACCTGCAGATATCCACCTATATTGGTCATCACGTCTCTGAGACCGAAGGCAAAACCAGCGCCTAAACCGATCATGACTGCACCGAAGGCGATTCCAAAGACAAGGTAAAGGATAGGTACTTCGATACCTAACTGTGCCAGTGCCATGGTTATAACTATGTATATTATCAGGAATCTAACGGCATTTGATACGATTCTTGGGAAAGGTAATTCGTTATCCTTAGACATCTTTAGTGCTTTATCGGACACCCATCCAGCAACCCAAAGACCGATTATCACGATCAAGGCTGCAGCGAAAAGATTCGGTATCCATAAGACGACTTCAGATACGAGATTGGCTATCACTGCGATTCCAAGTATTGCTACTGCGATATCGATGAATATCAGCATCACTGTAACTTTGATTAGGGCATCTACGAACTTCATCACTAATCCTGGTTTCTTGATTATGTCTTCTACAGGCTCTATGAACTTCTCTGATTCGAACTCATCTAATAGCTTGTGGACAAACTTGATGATTATATCTGTGACTAGTAAACCGATGATTATCACTGCCATCGCTACTAGTATTCTCGGGAAGTACAGCAGTATAGGTTCGATCACTCTGGTAAGTATCGGTATTGCTAGTATGTCAAGTGCGACTTGAACGAACAATAGAAGTATCCATACTTTTATGAATATGAGTACAAGACTCATTATACTGAAACCTTCAGTCGTTGTTTTCTCGTCAGCCTTGGATATCCTTTTTCCCATAGGTGTTCCTTCGAGCCAATTTTTGATCTTTTCTGTTACATAATCAGCTATCACCAGGCCTATAAGCACCACGAAGAATGCCACCACTACTCTTGGGAAATAGAGTATTATTGGAGTGACAAACTGAGTCAATGCTTGAATCGCTAGAACGTCTAGAGCAGCCTGTACGAACAACAGAAGGATCCATACCTTGATGATTATCCCTAGGATTCCGAATAGTGTGTACTTCGTACCTTTGAGCTGTTCATCGATTCTTCTGGTAGATCTCTTTAGACCTGATTTGTTCAGTGCTTTTTCTACGATATCGGCAACCAATGTTCCAATGTAAAGGCCTATAACTATCAGTAATGCTGCGATCAACGCTCTTGGTATGAAGAGTATTATCGGGGATAGTATATCTGTGATTATCTGTATCTCTATCGCACCTAGACCGATCTGCAGGAATATCAGGAATATGAACCAGAACACAAAGATGCTCAAGAAGTGTGCTGTACTCTTGAAACCTATGCTCTTAAAGTGTTTACTGATCTTGACTTTTTCCATAGCCTTTTCGAACTTTACTTTTTCCAAGAATTTTCTGAAGATCACTGAGGCTATCTTTCCTACAACGTAACCTATTATTATGAAAATTATGAAAAATAGTATCCCTGGAACTATTTCCCAAAATTTGTCAACGATGTTGTCTACCTGGTCTCTGATTACATCCATCTGTAGTGCTAAATTCATCATTTGATTTGTTAAGGGTAATTGCATTTCTCAACCTCCTCAAACAATATAATAAGGGCTGTAGGTATTTATTATTTATGTAATTAATCTATTATCTTAAATATTCAATTGATTCATATATTAGTGTACAAGTTCATTATTTATTTTTTAAAGAAACTTTCACTAACCCCCTCCGCTTTCTTTCTTATACTTTAATGTTGATGTTATGTATCCCTAAAACAAGGAGATGATATCATGGGCAAAAGCGTACCTACATATCGAGAAGAGTTAGACAAGATAGCTCAGGAATGGAAGAAATTTCGTCGAGGTCTGAGAAAAGAGGAGAGAGAAAAGTTTGATGAACTGATATACAAAGCTAAGAAACACGCTTCTGCTGCCCAATATCAAGCTAACGCGGATCCTATGGAATCTATTTTTTTCTCGATCCTGCTCGAACATGAGATGAAATTGGATCGATTAGAGGGGATATTGAAAGATGAAAGGATGGATATTGGATGTGTACCCGGATCTGAAGAGGGGAAAGATGATCCTGTGGATCAGGGGGAAGAAACGGTGCTACAAGATAGCTGAAGAGTACGATGCGATTTTCTACGCTAGATCTTCCAACGGTTCTTTAGAAACTTTGAAGGATTTCTATGAGGAACGAGGTTTCGACACCGAGATAATAAAAAGAAAGACCGGCCTGCAGGACGACGGTTCAGATGATATACTGAAGATCTCTCCAGGTATGGTGTACGACCCCACGAATCAGGCCGAAGGTCTCAATTTCTTCAACGGTTATGAGGAGTATCAATTCTACAATGTGGATGTTCCATTGGAGCAGAGATTTTTGGTAGATGAAGATCTGAGACCTTTTTCACTAGTCGAGAAAAAAGATGGAAGATGGGTCGAACTGGAGAGTGACGCTGGAATACGCTATTCCAAGCCTGATCTCAGGAAGATGAGCATCAGAGCTTCTATAGAGACAGATTCTTATCCTACTTTTAAAGATGAATTGAAATCTATAGAGACCAGTAGAGGCGTGATTGAAGGGAGTGAAGAAGAGATATTGAAGGGATTGAACAAGGAGATCGAACAGTACGACCCTGATATCATCGTTACGAAGGGTGGTGATTCCTTCCTGATACCTTATCTTTCCAGAAGAGCTGAGTTGAACGATATCAAACTGGTCTTCGGTAGAGAACCTTCACTGCATCCACCCAAACAGGGTTCTTCTTATGTTTCATATGGTAGAGTACTGTACAAACCTCCGAAGTATCTTTTGAAAGGTAGGGTCCACATCGATATGGAAAGTTCTTTCATGTTCCGTAAAGGTGGGTTGGACGGTCTGATAGAGATCTCTAGGATGTCTCGGATGCCTTTACAGAAGATATCTAGAAGGAGCCCGGGTGCAGTCATCAATGCTATGGAGACAGAGCAGGCATTGAAAGACGATTATCTGGTTCCATGGAAAAGCAATATAACTGAAGACTTCAAGACGATGAAACAGCTGATAAACTCCGACAGAGGCGGGTATATATTCGAACCGAAGGTGGGAGTTCATGAAGATGTTATCAAGCTAGATTTTGCCAGCATGTATCCTACTATCATAGACAAGTACAACCTTTCTCCTGA
>CAYSTL010000001.1:11965-26770 GCA_964433785.1 uncultured Thermoplasmata archaeon | reverse complement strand
TAGATTTTGCCAGCATGTATCCTACTATCATAGACAAGTACAACCTTTCTCCTGAGACCTTGAACTGTGACTGCGATGATTATCACGTCGTTCCTGAGTTGGGATACAAGGTATGTGAAGATAGGAGAGGATTGATCCCGAAGGTGATCGCTCCGATAATCAGAAGAAGACAGGCGTACAAAGAGATGGCTGATAAAGATGATATCTATAAGAAAAGGGCAGATGTATTGAAATGTCTGCTTGTCACTTCTTTTGGATATACGGGATACAAGAAGGCCAGATTCAGCTGTATAGAGGTTCACGAAAGCGTTACCGCTTACGGAAGAGAGATACTGCTGAAAGCAGCTGACATCGCTCAAGAGATGGGTTTTAGAGTTATGCACGGTATAGTTGACTCCCTCTGGTTGAAAGGTGATAAGAGTAAGGTTGATACGCTTATAAAGGAAGTGAGAGAAGAGACGAAGGTCACACTGGAGAAAGAGGGAGTGTATGACTGGGTCGTTTTTCTTCCGAACAAGTCAGATGGTGTAGGTGCACTGAACAGGTATTACGGGACGTTAGATGGAGAACTAGAAGTCAGAGGAATTCACCTTCGCAGGAGCGATAACCCGGAGTTCTTCTCAGAGGTACAAGAAGATATACTGCGGATCATGGAGAGGAGTGAGACTATTCAGGAGATCGAAGATAGCTTCGATGAGATCATCGATACTGCTAAAGATGCATGGTTGGAGATAAAAAGAGGTGACGTGGATGTGGAAAAGTTATGCTTTACCAAACAGGCTTCTAAAAAAGCTGAAGATTACAAGCACATGACAGAAACGAAGGCGGCATTGATGCAGTTGAGGGATATGGATGTAGAATTGAATCCAGGTGAAAGTTTGAGTTATGTAGTTACAAATTCTAAAAGTAGGGATTATAGGGAAAAGGTGAAAGTGAAAGATACTGGTATCGAAGGTTACGATAAAGATTTCTATGAAAAATATCTCTTTAGGGTTGTTGGAGAGATATTGGTCCCATTTGAACATGATGAAGATAGGGTCGGAGACATTTTGAAAAAAGCCTAGGTTATTCTAGAAGCAGTGATGGTCATTACAAAGATAACTGAAGCGCATAATATGAATAAAGCAAAATTGGAATAAGCATCTATTATGAAATATCCGAGGAAAGGCACTAACGATGCACCCAATGCTCTGACGAAGTTATAAACCCCCGATGCAGAACCTGTTGATCTCGGCGCGACTTCTAATGCATAAGTAACCAAAGATGGGTTTGCAAAACCTATCCCGACTCCGAATAAAAGATGTCCAGTTATCAATAGGTATACTGCTTGATTTAACATGAATGAAAATAGTATAGTCCCTATTACTGCTGTGATCCCTCCAACGACAAACACTTTCTTCCGGGTCCATCTATCCGCTAATCTACCCCCAGTGAATGCGGCTAAAGAGTTGGTCAGACCGTATAGAGTGAAAGCTATTCCCACCCAGAATGTATTGAATCCGTAACTATCAGCTAAAATGTCACCGAAGAAGACTAGATAAGTGTACATGGTTCCAAACAGTGCCATGCCGAGAAGTGTGACTGAAAGATAACTGCTCTTTGTTAAGAATTTCATAGAAGAGTACAAGTTTACTATCTCTGTTTTTTTAGTATCACGTGTTTCTGGGAAGAAAAATAGGAACAATACTGCGATCACTATCCCCACGATACCTAAGAACAAAAATATCATCCTCCAGGAAAAAACTTCTCCTAAAAGCCCTCCAAGGAATGATCCTACTGGTGGAGCTATCAAAGGAACCGCCATGAACATCCCCATAGCGCTGCCTCTTCTGTGTTCGGGGAATACGTCACTTATGACTGCAGCTCCGATGGTGAATCCACTCGCTACAGCACCGCCTTGAAATATCCTGAAGATAACAAGTGAAGATGGATTCCAAGCTATAAAACACATTATATCTGAAACTACAAAAGCGAATAGAGCAGGAAGGTATACTTTCCTTCTTCCAAATTTATCAGATAAAGGTCCGTACATGAGCTGGAATACTGCCTGTGCAGCTAGGTATCCTGTGACTGAAAAAGGTATAAGCCAACTCGATCCGAAATCGTTTTCGATACTCGGTATATTCGGCATGTATATAGAGCCCGATAAAGGTACCAGGAAAGCAGCCAGGATCGCTAGGATCAGTATCTTCCTCTTATCCATCTGTTTAGAAGAAATTATACATCAGTGATAAGGTTTAGGTTAAAATTTTGAATTACCGGAAATGTTTTGTTGATGTAGTCCGATACAGTATTTGTGAAATCATGTTGATGACACCAGGTCCCACTGAAGTACCAGAAAGGGTTAGAAATGCGATGAGCAGACCTATCCATAATCCAGATATTGATGAAGAATTTTTTGAATTCTATCACAGGTTAGAAGATAAACTCAAGAAGATCTATGATACTGAGAAAGATGTGCTTATCTTAGGTGGTGAAGGAATACTTGGATTGGAAGCTAGCATTGCCTCTTTGATAGAAAAAGGAGATGAGGTACTCTGTATATCTAACGGAATCTTCGGTGAAGGATTTGCAGATTTTGTAAAGATGTATGGGGGAGACCCAGTGATATGTAGTACTTCATATGATGAAGGATTAGTGGAGGATAAAGTAAAGATGCTGATAGATGAGCATGATTTCGTAGCAGCGACAATGGTCCACTGTGAGACCCCTACTGGTATTTTGAATGACCTCGAAGATATACTTACAGATCTGAAGTCAGATAAAATAATAACCATAGTAGATGCTGTTTCATCTCTTGGTGGAACCCCGGTCCCAACAGAGGATATAGATATCTGTATAGGAGGTTCTCAGAAGTGCTTCAGTTCTCCACCCGGTTTGACCACCCTTTCTGTCAGTGATGATGCCTGGGAGATGATAATGGATAAAGATGACCAGCCATTTTACAGTGGATTGGCAGTATGGAAGAGAAGTTGGTTCGAAGATGAATGGTTTCCTTACACTCATCTAGTTTCGAATCTATATGCTCTTGATGAGTCTTTAAAGATGATATTAGAAGAAGGATTAGAGGATGTTTATCAACGTCATGAAGATGTAGCTTTATTATGTCGAGATCTTGGGAAAGATATTGGTCTAAAATTGTATCCGAAGGATGAAGAACTGTGTTCACCAACAGTGACGGCTTTTCATGTGAAGAAGAAGGCCAAGAATATACAAAAGGGATTGAAAGAAAAGCACGATATCCTTATAGCTACCAGTTTGAGAGAATTGAAGGATGATATAATCAGGATAGGTCATATGGGTTACAACGCTGATGAGGAGAAAGTTAGGAAAACCATGGATGCTTTGAAAGATGTCATCTAAAAATATCAGTTTTCTAAAGCATTATTATTACTTCTAGGTAAACAATATTCAAACCGCTGTCTCTTCGGCTTTTCAAAATCCATCTAAATTTTTGTATTCATGTTTTTGGATACATCTAATCATATGAAAACAAAAGTAATATATACTGCGTAAACATATATGTTTACGCGATAAGATGGCCCAAGTACAAGTAAGAGTTACGGATAATATGATCGAAACATTAGATGAATGGGTAAAGGAAGGAAAATTCAAGAGTCGCAGTGATGCTATACGCACAGTTTTAAAGCAATATGAAGAAAGAGAAAAAACTCGAGAATTTTATACGATGCTGGTTGAAAGAAGTGAGGAAGCAGAAGAAAATCCAGATGATCTTGTACCCCTGGAGTAGATCAGATGAATTATGAGGTATTACTCCATCCAAAAGCAGATGATTTTTTACAAGAAGTCGAAAATAAGATCGAAGCAAGGATCAGAGAAAAAATGAAAAGTTTGAGTTCTGAACCAAAAAAGGGTAAAAGGCTGAAACATTCAGATTTCTGGCGATTGCGGATAGGTGATTATAGAGCAATTTATGAAATTGACAAAAAGAATGAAAGGATAGTGATCCTTTTCATCGGTCATAGAAAAAATGTTTATGATGATTTTTCAAAGTTGATCTGAAAATATGTAGTTAATCTTTAAATCTGAATTATTAGTATGGATGAATTTTTAAATTGACTGTACTTTGACTTTAAACATTAAATATAACATACTACTATTTGATTAAACAGATGGTAAAAGGAAAGATTTTTGATATAAAACAATTCGCAGTGCATGACGGACCTGGTGTTAGAACGACTGTTTTCTTCAAAGGTTGTCCTTTGAGCTGCTGGTGGTGTCACAATCCAGAGGGTATCTCTCTAGAAAATGATATATTTTATTATGAGACAAAATGTATCGAGTGTGGGACCTGTATAGATGTATGTCCAGAAGATGCGATCGAGATGGATGTATCGATCTCGATAGATAGAGAAAGATGCACCAATTGCGGGCTTTGTGCAGAAAGATGTCCATCCGGTGCACTGCAGAACACTTTGAGAACTGTAACATCTGAAGAGGTCATGGATGAGATCAAAAAATCAGTAATATTCTACGACTCCTCTGACGGTGGAGTGACTTTCTCTGGAGGAGAGCCTTTGTTGCAGCCTGAATTTTTGAAAGAACTTATCGAAAAGTGTAATGAAGATGATATCCATATCACATTGGATACATCTGGGTATGCAGACCCTGATACATTCGAATCTATCGTTGATGATATAGACTTATTTTTATATGACCTGAAGATCGTTGATGACGACATCCATAGAAAATATACCGGAACCTCTAACAAGATGATATTAGAAAATCTGAAAACACTCTCTAAGAGAGGTAAGAAAGTAATAATCCGTTTTCCAGTAATACCGGGTATAACTGATACTGAAGAAAATCTGGATGATATCGTAGATTTCCTATCCGAGCTAAAGCACATAAAGGAAATAGATGTACTTCCATATCATAACGTAGAAGAAAAGTATAATAACCTGGGTAAAGAGTATAAACTTGAAGAGGCAAGTTCACTCAACGAAAAGAGTATTCAAAGTATCAAAGAGAGATTCGAAAAAGAAGGATTTTTTGTTAAAGAAGGTGGATAAATATGGATAAAACAAACGTCAGTTCGTGTTCGCTGGATATCGAAGATGAGATGGAAAGTAGAAGGAGTTCAGTTCGACCTATAAATGAAAGGATCAAAAAATTGAGAGATGAAAGTGTGGATAAAACCGTAGAACTCTCTTCTGAAAGGGCTGAACTAATCACTGATTTTTACAAGAACAATGATCTGGAAGATCATCCGATATCGATTCAAAGAGCTTTGGCTTTCAAACATCTGATGGAAAACGTGAGTTTACCCGTTGAAGAGGGACAGTTGATAGTGGGGATAAGAGGGACCGGTATCAAGGAAGTACCTACATATCCAGAGGTATGCTGTCATAAGCCAGATGATCTTGAAGTCCTCGATTCTAGAGAAAAAAATCCTTACAAGGTCGATGACGAAGTCAAAGAGAAATATGAGGATGAAATACTACCGTTCTGGGAAGGAGAAACGATACGCGAAAAGATCTTCGATCAGATGACTGACGCCTGGAAGGATGCTTACGAAGCAGGTGTTTTCACTGAATTTATGGAACAGAGGGTTCCAGGACATACTGCGGGTGGAGAACGTATATTCCATACAGGTCTCAACCAAATAAAAGAGGAGATCGAAGAGAGAAAAGAACATCTAGAATCTATTGATGAAGACGATCCTCGTAAGTTGAACGAATTGGAAGCCATGAAGATAGCTGCTGATGCAATGATAACCTATGCTCAGAGGTACTTAGAGAAACTTGAGGATATGGCTGAGAAAGAGGAGAATGAAGAAAGAAAAAAAGAACTAAAGAAGATGTCTCAGATATGCAAAAAAGTCCCAGCCAATAAACCTACGACTTTTTGGGAGGCATTACAGCATTATTGGTTCATTCATGTAGGTGTTGTAACTGAATCAAATCCTTGGGATTCATTCAATCCAGGAAGGTTGGATCAGCATCTGATACCTTTCTACAAGAAAGAAACTGAAGAAGGAGAGTTAGAACGAGAAAAGGCTAAGGAATTAATAGAATCGTTTTGGCTCAAGATAAACAATCAACCCGCTCCACCCAAAGTAGGTGTTACAGCCCAGGAAAGTAACACGTACAATGACTTCACAAAGATCAATATAGGTGGATTGAAAGAAGATGGTTCCTCAGGAGTTAACGATGTATCTTATTTACTGTTGGAAGTTTTAGGAGAGATGAGGACACTTCAACCGAACACAGCGGTACTTCTCAGTAAAAAGATTCCAGATAGGTTCCTAAACAAGGCTTTAGAAGTTGTAAGACCAGGATTTGGTGAACCACCGTTCTTCAACCATGATGATATAATCAAGATATTACTCAGGCAGGGTAAGTCTATAGAGGATGCAAGAGCTGGTGGTGTGAGCGGCTGTGTTGAAACAGGAGCTTTTGGAAAAGAGAGTTACATCCTTTCGGGATACTTCAATCTACCAAAGGTGTTGGAGATCACTTTGAATAACGGTACAGACCCAAAATCGGGTAAAAAAATAGGGATAGAGACAGGTGATCCTGATGATTTCGACACGTATGAAGAATTATTCAACGCTTTCAAAGAGCAGTTGAAATACTTTATAGATATCAAGATGACCGGTAACGATGTGATCGAGAGCATCTATCATAACAATCTACCGGTACCTTTCTTATCATTATGGATAGATGACTGCGTTCAAGATGCTGAAGATTACAACTGCGGAGGAGCGAGATATAATACACAGTACTTACAGATAGTTGGCCTTGGGACCATCACTGATTCACTATCCTCTTTAAAATACAACGTTTTCGAGGAAGAAAATTACTCTATGGACGAAGTATTGGATTCGCTTTCTAACAATTTTGAAAACGATGAAGTCATGAGACAGTTATTCCTGAACAAAACTCCGAAATACGGAAATGATGACGATTTCGCTGATGATATAGCTAGATCCGTTTTTGACCTTAGTATCGATATCGTTGAAGGATATCCACCATCACCTATAAGAGGAGCTTCTAAAAGGGTATATGGTCTTCCAACGACAGTACATGTTTACTTCGGCAGTGTCTGTGAAGCAACACCAGATGGTCGTTTGAATGAGAAGCCACTTTCAGAAGGTATTTCACCGGTACAGGGTGCTGATAGGAACGGTATAAGTGCGGTCTTCAGATCAGTAGGAAAGTTAGACCACGTCAAATCTGGTGGAACCCTTTTGAATCAAAAGCTATCGCCGGATCTGGTGCAGGACGATGAGATCCGTAAGAAGCTTGGTAAACTGATGAGAGGATATTTCAACATGGGTTCACATCACGTTCAGTACAACGTTGTCAGTGCAGACCTTTTGAGAGAGGCGCAGGACAATCCAGAAGAGTTCCAGGATTTGATGGTCCGAGTGGCTGGGTACAGTGATTATTTCGTAAACCTACCCAAAGGTCTACAGGAAGAGATAATAAATAGAACGGAACAGAAGGGATTCTAATATCTCAATCTTATCTCCATCCCTAAGGCATCTTTCGATCTGTCCCCTTCATCCACTATCATATCCAGGATCAAAACATGCATGTGCCCGTCACAGATAACCCTGGCATGTTCCTAATTATATCCTTAAGAATATGTAAAAAGATCAGATATATAATATTAAAGGCATATTCATCTTAAAATTTATTAAACAGATATCACTAACCACTGATATGATTGGAAAAAAATTCGTCACTATTTTCCTCGTGTTTTTTCTATTTTTGAGTTTTGTGCCTATAACTGGTAATTCTATAGACAGTAAACCCGTAGATGATATAAAAGATCAAGAATTGAAAGATGCATCTCAATATCATTTTAAAGAGCACTATCCTTCACTATCTGAATTATATGACTGGTTAGATACTTTAGAGGAAGATTATCCTAATATCTGTAAGAAGGTCAAGTTTGGTGAATCTTGGCAGGGAAGAGACCTTTACGTTATGAAGATCTCTGATAATGTGGGTGTGGATGAAGAAGAACCTGAAGTCCTTATAGATGGTGGATTACATGCAAGAGAATGGTCAGGTCCTCAAGTGGCTTCTTATTACATGTGGAGGGTACTTTCTGGTTATGATTCCAACGATACCATACACTGGTTGGTCAACAATAGAGAGATATTCGTAGCTCCCATGTTGAATCCTGACGGTTATGTATACGATGGAGAAGGTGATCTATCAGAGCAAAAGATGTGGAGGAAGAACAGGAACACCTCTACCCCGACTTCTAATATAGGTGTAGATCTGAACAGGAACTGGGACATCAAATGGTCAGAAGGTGACGATAATCCCGCGTCAAACACATACCATGGTGAATCACCTCATTCGGAATATGAAATCAAAAATTATACCGAATGGATATTATCAAGGGATATTCAATCTTACCAAAATCTTCACAGCTATGCAGGGACTTTATTGATACCATGGTGTTACACAAATGAAGAATCATCTCATGATGATTGGTATAGAGCCATGGCAGAGGATATGACATCTTTAACATCTAAGATGGGAAATGAAGATGAACATTATTCATTTGGCCAGGCAAGCGAAACGATAGGATATAACGCACCTGGTGGCGCCAATGACTGGGTATATGCTGCAACAGGCGCACACGGTATGTGTTTCGAGATATTTACTAACCAATCAGGATTTTACCCTTCTATCTCTCAGATAATGAAGATAAACAAGGATCTCGATGATTCTTTGATCTATCAGACCAGGGTGGCTGATCTTGATCTAGGTGATGGAACAGTACACAAATATCCGTCAGCCCCTTACATATTGTATGGTAATGTGAAAGATGTAGATGATACTCCGGCTGAAGATCATACTGTTCTTTTAAGGAATTTGAATACATCTAAAGAGCTCGAAATAAAGACCGATGTAAACGGATATTTTGAATTAAATCTGGGCAATCTAAACGAGGAAGGCTACAGTGATTCTGATAGATTTTTACTGAAGTGTGATGATGAAGAAAAGAAGATATCTATAGATGATACCTGGGGTAAAAAGGTAGAACTCGAACTTACAGATTTTGAAAAACCTGTGATAGACGATAAAAGTGATCCTGGTCCAAAGACAGGAAAAGAGTATAGTTTCAACATGGTCATAGAAGATAAGTCAGAGATAATAAAAACTAAAATAAGGTATAAGTTTGACAATAAAAAGATCCATAATGAAGATATCGTTAATGTAAAGGAAAACGAGTATGAGATGACCATCGATGTTCCTGAAGATGCTAAAGAGCTATCATACAATTTCACAGCAGTCGACCTGGCAGGTAACACGAAGATCACCAAAACCAAAACTCTTGAGGTTGAAGATGTTATCAAACCTGTAGCTAAGATAGGTAAAGATATCTCGGTTTCTATCTATGAAGATTTTACATTGAATGGTGATAATTCATACGATAACATCGGTATCAAAAGTTATCGTTGGATGATCGGTTCTGAGACGATAGAAGGAAGATCTATCAGTCATAATTATTCAAGTCTTGGAACAGAAGATATCAAATTGAAAGTAGAGGATCATGCAGGTAATACGAATTCTACAAGTATCAAAATAAATGTATTCGATAAAGAAAGACCTGAGGCTGTGGCAGAAGTCGATGCTTCGATAGACTTGAATGAAGAAGCGGTATTAGATGCCACCGGTTCGTCTGATAATGGAAATATAATCAACTATACCTGGACCATAGAAGAGCTAGATAAGGTTCTGTATGGAAAAAATAAAGAGGTTAGTTTTGAATCACCTGGAAGGTACAATATAGATTTAAAGATAGTAGATTCCGGGAACAATACTGATAGCGATTTCAAAACTATAGAAGTATTTGATAGGACTTCTCCTGAGGTAAAAGTCGATTACAGGTCTGAGGTAGATGTAGGTGAAGAGATCGATTTCGATGCTTCTGATTCTACTGATAACCACAAGATAAGGTCATATATATGGGATTTCGATGATGGTTATAAAGAAAATGGAGAGAAAGTAAAACATGCTTTTGAAACAGAAGGTAATTATACAGTTCGATTGACAGTGGAAGATGAATCGGGAAATACCATCACTGTAGATCATGAAGTAACAGTAAAAAAAGTTGAAAGTGAAAAGTCTTCACCGGAAAAAGAAACTCCTGGTTTCCAAATTATGTATCTTCCGGTAGGATTGATAATAGCTTTGTACATCAGGGAGAAAAAGAAAGGGAGATAGGCATTTATTGAGATGTTAGGAGAAATTTTATAATCAGGATGGTCAATATTTACCCCATACCGGTTTGAGGATAGATTATGTTCCGTAAAATCTCAGTTTCTTTGGTGATAATAATATTGATAGCGTTCAACCCTCTATCAGTAATGTATTCTACTGGGGGTGTGCATGATGAAATAGACCAGAGTTCAGAATCGATCGATGAGATCGCAGATGAAAATGTAACTGATATTTCTTTAGGTTCAAGAGGGGATGAATATCAAGATAAAATTTTGACAGATGATAAGATTTCATTCAAATATCATAAGATCAAAGACTATGAAATAGATCGAATCAAGAGCGCTTTTGATCCACGTTCTGAAGAGGAGAAGAACAATTCTAATGTTATCTGGGACAAAAAAAATAAAGAAGATCTGATGGGGTCTACTAAGGTAGTAAATGATGTCAATTTAATCAATCAAGATATTCCTGAGTCAAAGGATCTTTCAGAAACTCCGTATTTTCCTGAGATAAAAGGTCAAGGTTTACAGGGATCATGTGCGGCCTGGGCTATCACATATTACGCTTACGGATTTCTGGAAGCTAAAGATAACGGTTGGACAGGTGCCTCTCAGGGAAATCCAAAACACCTAATGAGTCCGTCCTGGACCTTCAATAAGATCCACTGTGTCGGGAGTGGATCGTCCATAAGAGAGAACGCTGAGATAATCAATAATTGGGGTGTTAGTACATGGTCAAACCTTACCTACAACCAGAATGACGATGTGAGTTGGGGAAATGAATCAGCATTTAGAGATGCTGTTAAACATCGTGGTAAAGAATTTTATTATCTGGAGTATAATGAATCGAGTACTATAGATGATCTGAAAGGATTGATTAATTCTGAAATACCTGTCACTTTTTCGATAGATTCTAGCCAGTTCTCTGATGCCTTCTCAGATGATAACGCGATCATATCTTCTAAGGAATATGAAAGAACATATCCAGATCACAGTAATACTATCGTAGGGTATAACGACACCATATCTGACGATGGTGAGACCGGAGCATTCAAAGTAGCCAATTCCTATGGTAAGAGTTTCGGTGATGATGGATTCTATTGGATAACTTACGAAACACTGAACAAGATGGGTATATTATCAAATCTTCAGTATATTACGGACAGAGTGGACTATAACCCTTCTTTGATAGGTACAGTTGAGTTCGATGAAAGGCCGACAAGAACAGGAAATATATCTTTTAGCATAATTACTGATAGAGGAGTAAAAAAATCCAAGCAATTTCATTACGAATTTGATCCTAACTTTGAACATACATTCCCTTCGTTCATGTGTTTTGATCTGTCGGAATTTTCTGATTGGTGGGATAGAGGTAAAAGAGCGGATACTTTCGAGCTCGATATAGGATCTCATTTCGGAGAGATCAGCTCATTCAAGATGGAGTATTATGAAGAAAAATATAGGGTCGATGATCCGGATTACATCTCAAAAGAATCTGAGGATGTACCATCCCCAACACCCTCTCAGGTTAAAGTCAATTTTTACGGTCCCTCTAATATTATAACAACTGAACCTAAATTTAAAAGTCATCAGGTACCCTATGCTCAGACAGTTTCTGTAACATTTACTGAGAGCATGGATACAGATAAAATACCGGAATTGGAACAGATCAAAGGTAAAGATCCAGGTGGCTGGAAATTTGAGGGTTGGGTATCCGTCAATACAGAGAACGATACAGCCACATGGTCTCACAACCCCTGGAATGTTATGGAAAATATAACTTTAAGGATCAGTGGATATCTTAACGAGAGCGGATATATGGGAGAGCCATATGAGTGGTACTTCAAGACCAGCACATATGATCCGATCAACATCGGTTCTCATTCAGATTTTGTTGAATATGCAAATGATTTTGGATGGCAAGGTGATGGCTCTGAAGAGGATCCATGGGTGATCGAAAATATAGAGATCGATGGAGATAACAATCATTCTTGTATATTTATTTCAGGATCAGATGATCACTTTATTATCAGAAACTCAACTTTTCATAATTCTGAGGTAGGTCTTCACTTTCAAAGTACAGCTAATGGTGTTATAGAGAATAATACCATAAGAGATGTGGGAAATGCGATAGACATATCAGATTCAGAGAATATGAAATTTAGTGATAATGATGTCGAAGTAATAGGGAAAATCGATAAAGAAAATGAAGATATCTGGATAGGAATATCTATATCTAATACACATAAAAGTGAATTTGCTAATAATGACCTTACTTCGATCAGAAATAATTCATACGGTGTACAAATAAAAAGCTCGTCCAATATTAAGCTGGAAGATAATACTATATCAGATTTTGAATATGGTTTTATTATAACTGATTCTAACGATTCAATAGTAAAGGATAATAAAATAAACACAAATGAATATGGAGCGGAACTAACATATTCAAAATATATGGAATTTAAAAACAATACCTTTTACGGAAAAGGTATATTGATGGGTGGTAATTCAATAGAAAAAGTAGATACTCATATAATTGAATCCAATACATTGAACGGGAAACCTATCTTATATTATAAAAATAGATCAAGTATAGATATAGGCAACAACATAGGCCAACTGATTTTAGTTAATTGTTCTGATCTTTTGATAGAGGGTAAACACTTTGATCAAGATCCATCACTTCAAGTTTATATGAGTAGTAATATATCAATCAACAATTGTAGTATCGAGTATGATACATATTCAGGATATGGTGTAACCTTTTATTCATCTGAATTTATTTCTGTTAGTAATTGTAACTTTATAAAAAGCAGCTTATATTATCACAATACGGTTGATTCAGAAATATCCAATAATATATTTACGGAGGTTACGATAAATAGCATAAATTATACGAGCTGGATATATGGTATCTATGGGTCAAATTCTCATGGGAACCTTATTAAGAATAATGACATAACTCAGAGAGAAGTAGGGATCTCATTATATAGGTCATCTGACAATAAAATTATCCAGAATACGATATCTTATTCTACATCTTATGGGATTAGCCAGACTTACTCAGATGACAATACGATTTATCACAACAATTTCTATGATAACAGGATTCCAGCAGCCGTTTATCCATTTAATTACAATAATACATGGGATGATGGATACCCATCAGGAGGTAATTACTGGAGTCAATTCAATGGAGTAGACAAAAATGGTGATGGAATCGCAGACTCACCTAACCATATAAGTTCTTTAAGTGATTATAATGTAGATAGATATCCTCTTATGGAACCATTCAAACCATGGGATGTAGTGAATTATCCTAAAAATATAATTTCTGTTGAACCGACCCCTAACTCTTACAATATAAGTGTAGATGAGGATATAAAGATAGTTTTCAATGGAACTTTAGATACTACAGATATCCCATCAATTGAGTTGATAGGAGATAATGGATCGAGTAACCTAGAATTTCAGGGTTTCTCAAGCACAAATACTGAAAACGATACCGTTACTTGGACTCATGATGATTGGGGCATGGGTGAAAAGATAGATCTCAAAATTTCATCCTACAGCTTTGAAAGTGGAAGCATAAATAACTGCTATAAATTTTCATTTACGACCTACGAAGAACAACCACCAGATATAACTGATCTGTCATCTGAAACGATAAAAAACGGACAGAATTACACCTTTTTGGCTGAAATAGATGACAATGCAGCAGTCGAAGATGCTGAAATAGTATTCTGGTTTGATGGAAATAAGACTACACTGCCTTTGTACAATGTGTATGAAAACAAGTACAAGATGAAAGTTAAGGTACCATTCAATGCAACTGAGATTCGTTATTATATGAAAGCAAAAGATACTTCTGGTAACATAGCAGTAACTGAAGAAAAAAATTATACAGTGATAGATGACCTGCCACCAGTTATACAGATAAAAGATATCGATAAGATACAGGTTTTCGATAATATAACCTTCGATGCATCAGATTCTTATGATAATAGAGGGATCAAAGATCTCTTCTGGGATATAGATGGAAAGAAGTTTAATCAGAGTATAGCGAATGTTACTTTTTACGAATTGGGAAGGATCAAAGTAACCTTATCTGTAGTTGACTATTCAGGAAACTGGAACTCTGTGATCAGGGTTTATACTGTTGATGATTACATCAAACCAGTGGTAAGAGGTGGTGGAAATAGGACTGTTCCGATAAATGAAGAGGTGAAATTGGATGCGAGTAATTCCACTGATAACTACGGGATAAGTGAGTATATCTGGAAGTTCGATAATAGGACATTTCTGGGAAAGACGATCAATTATACATTCACTAATTTTGAAACATTTATAATAAATCTAACAGTAAAAGATATCGCAGGAAATACAGCTACTACTAATCTTACTTACACAGTCAAAGATCTCGAGCCACCGGTGGCAGACGCAGGAGATGATATCACCGCTATAGTTGGTCAAACTGTTACTTTAGATGGATCACAATCTACCGATAATTTCTATATCAAAGACTATCTCTGGGAGATACAGGGGAATGTGTATAAAGGTGAGAAATTCGATTATACTTTTGAGGAGCC
>CAYSTL010000001.1:10755-11865 GCA_964433785.1 uncultured Thermoplasmata archaeon | reverse complement strand
AAATTAAAAGATGAGAGGTTCGATGGTACTAAAGAAAAGAGTTTTGAAGGAAATGTATCAGGTGAGATATCGGTTAAAACTGAGAGTAATTATTTACTTCCAATAGCAATAGCTTCGATAGCGGCTATAGTCCTGATAATATTATGGATATATAGAAGGAAATTTAATGGTTTTTAGACCTCTATACTTTCACCGAGCTCCATCAATCTGTTATTTATTTCCTCTTCGTTCATCCTTTCGATAAGACCTTCAGCATCATCGGTTCCTTCAGATGGGTCGTAATGGAAGGGTATCACTAAGTCTGGTTCTATACTGTGGAATGCTTCTATATAATCATCGTAGAAGTCTGGGAAACAGGCAGTGAATATCAATTTTGCTTCATCCACTTCTGGGAACTCTGGTGAATCACCAGTGGTTATCAATCCATTGTATACGAATGAAACACTATCATCTGTACCCCAGCAGTCGTTATCATAAACTTCGATACCTTCGAACTTATCTCCAGGTTCTACGACTTCTCCATCTAGATCAAATTTTTCTAAAGCTGTTTTTGTAGTGTAGAGGTCAGCGTTCTTACCATATTTTTCATAATGTTCTTTCTTAAAGTGATCATCATGTTCATGTGTCAATAAAACTATATCCGCTTCCTTCTCTGGCTCAACAAGATAATGTGGATCTACAAGGATGTGTTTATCACCATATATTTCTAAAGCTGAATTGCCTAGCCATCTAATCTTCATTTATCTCACCTTATTGTTAGATGGTGATTTTTAGATTAAAAAATTTGTCCTCTTGAGTAGTTTATTCGAAAATTGTGAAATAAACCACTTAAGTAAAGACATATCTTATGTATTATCAAGAAGTGATTGAGATGTCTGTAAAAAAGATTATTGGTATAATGATGGTAACTATCTTGACTTTATTTCTTTTAACAGCGGGAGTAACTGCTGCATTCAGTCAACAGTCAAAGGATAAAGGCATAGTTGATGATGTGGGTGATATCGAAGATTCAGGTGATCAGGGAAATGGTACTGATGAAGACGATGGATCAGGTAACAGTGATGATCACAGAGATGATGACAATGAAACAGATGATGATGAAGATGATGA
>CAYSTL010000001.1:0-10655 GCA_964433785.1 uncultured Thermoplasmata archaeon | reverse complement strand
AGATGATGATGAAGATGATGAAAATGATGACAACGAAACTGATGATGACGAAGACGAAGAAGATGATGATTATGATGACGAAGATGAAGAAAACGAAGGTAGTATAGGACATTTTGAAGAGGGAACAGATGGAAAATTTGTTTCATTTGAGCTTATTGAAGATGAAATAAGAAATTATACAATAAATAGAAATAACGGAACGATTAGAGCTTTTGATAAAGTAACTATAGAAGACTTCATCATCGATGATGAAGAAAGTAAAGGATCATTCTATGAGGTCGAAGGTGAAGATGATATTGAGATCAGGATATACGATGTGTATCCAGGTATCTTAAAAATAAACAGTGAAAGTGAAGGTCTATTTAACATAAGTTTTGATTTAGGTGACTTCGAAGTAAATGGTAAAGATGGACGTAATCTTAACCTTACCTATGAAAATCACACAGCAAAGATGTTGGCAGTAACTCAAGGACCTCCAGATAATGTACCCGGGAATCATAACGAGGGTGAAAACGGAAACGGAAATCCTCCGGTCAACATAACCCCACCTGTGGGACCTAAAAAGAAGTTGGATATCGTAGTAGAGAACGGATTTGTTAATTACAGTTCCACAGCAGATATGTTCATAATGTTCAGGATGACCGATGCCGAAGATGAGAAAGAGAGTGAAATGGAAGAGAATATAAGTCATGGCATATCTAAAGGAGAGATTGGAGGAGAAGTTGAAGTTGATAAAGACAATGGCGGGTACAAGGAGGTATCCTTGAGTTATGCTGATATGAGCATAATGACCCAGGTACAAGACAAAAATAGAGTCAGGATGATGGTTTCATCTGATACTCTTGGTGAAAACGGTACAATAGTGGCTGCAGAGATAAGCAGGAGTGTATTGAATGCTGATGATGTTAGAGATATCAAAGTCGCATTCGACGGTAAAAACATCTCTATGGCGGACGATTATGAGGATCTAAAGAATTCATCTGATGGTGCAGAATACCTGATCTCGATAGGTCAAGATAAAGTACAGGTACTGGTGATGGTCCCTCATTTCTCGACACATTCGATAGATATATTCAAGTCAGTTTCATCGATCGCAGGTACTTCAGATATCATCGGAAATCTATCCTATTACTTACCAGCAGTCCTGATAACTTCACTTATAATAGTATCAACAGTTTGGATAAATAAAAAGAGATAACGATAAATAACCTTACCTTCTTTTTTTTTGTAAAGTGATTTGTTATGCAGGGAATCGAGATAATCTACAATACGGCTCTTGGGGTAATGACAGTTGTTTCTTTAGCACTGACTGTAATATCTATGTTAGCTTACAAACGATCAAGAAACAGTAAAGTTTTAGCGATCACCTCAGCGTTCTCTTTATTTTTGATAAAAGGTCTGTGGCTTTCATACCGATCTTTCAACGAACCTATGGCGAATGAATCAGATCTTTTGATACCGGTGCTCATAATAGATACAATAATACTGATCATATTCTATATCTCCGCTTTCAAGAGGTAAATATATGGGTGAGCCAAAGATAGAATTAGAAACTAGAAGAAATATATATGAAGTTATAAAGGAGTATCCTGGCCTCCATATGAGAGCGGTCCAAAGAAAGACAGATTACGATATCAATCTCGTTAAGTATCATATTAGAAAGTTGCAAGAAGAAGGTATCATAACTGAAATAGAGAAGGGAGGGTACAAAAGATACTTTCCCAAAGAAACTGATGAAATCAAGATCGACCATCGAGATAAAAAGAAATTATCTATACTAAGGAACGAAAAGAAATTGGGTATAGTTCTTTACACACTTAAGAACGAAAAAGTATCGCATAAAGAACTAAATGAAGAATTCGATATGGCTGCCTCTACTCTTTCCTATCATCTTAAGAAACTAGTAGAAAATGATATACTCTTGAAGAAAAATAGAATTTATAAAGTAAATGATCCCAAACATATCTCAAAACTATTACTTGAACACAAACCTCCAGAAGATGTGGTGGAAGGATTCATAGATATGTGGGAAGACTTTTCATTATAGTAAATTGTAGTGGAACTCGTAACTTTTTGAAATAAATTACGAGCTCCACAACTAGTAAAAGACACAAAAAAGTACAAAATGTCGTGTCTTTTACTATAAAATAAAAGATTTTAAGTATGAATAATTATTTATAATGATAAAAAAATAAAGGGTGTAAAACTTGTTTCAAACAATTTATAAGAGAGATGATAAAACATGACAAAAAAACCATCAGGTTTGGATATGACTGATAATGAAAAGTTGATATGGTCTGGAAGGAGATCATGGAAGACATTTTTAGGTAATATATTTGTTAGCTTCTTGATAATGTTGGTAGGGATAGTGATTTATTCCGGTGTATTACCGATTGATTTATCTGACAAGATATCGATGTATATTTTACTAATTCTTTTAGGTTTCGGTATCCTATTACTTTTAGCAATCTATATAAAGAGATTAACATCGATTTACGCGATCACCAATAAAAAAGTGTACAGCAGATTTGGATTTATCTCAAGGGATATAAGCAGTGCTCTGCTGGAAAATATAACAGATAACGAATTATCTCAAAGTATTATTGGTAGAATATTGGATTATGGAACGGTCAAATTCAATACAGCTGGTTCTTCAAACGTTGAGATCATCTTTAAAGGAGTAACAGATCCACATGATAGGATATCTAAAGTCTATTCATTGAAAGAAAATAACGAATAGGTATAGTAAAAGATGGAAAAAATCTTAAAACCAATTTATTTTTCTAAATATTCCCTCAAATATTCTATCTTATCGTCAAACTCCTCACTATGTTCGTGAAGATGTTCTACATGATCACCCATGTTGTTTTGTAATTCTTGAAATTTTTTATCTAATTCTTCGCTGTGAGTGTGTAGATGAGCGATATGTTTATCCAGATCTTTGCTGTGATCCTGGATTTTCTTGAAATGCTTCAAAAGTGGATATATGACTACGAATTCGATAGCTAAAACAAGCGATCTCAACCCAAAGTAAAATACTAGTCATTTCTGTAATTTTTTTCCTCTTTTTACAGGATAGACATCATTTATTTAATTATTGTATTTTGATCTAATGATCTTTTTTAGTGTGAACTCCTACTAATTTCACCTAAAACATATATATTTTTTCTTAGATGTGAAATCATGTCTAGATCTGAACAATCTGGGATTAAATTAATTTTAGAAACTGTTGGATTGACAGCCTTGGCGTTCATCGCATCTTTGATCTTGGGAGTTATATTTGTTGTCGGAGCCATATTAGGAGGATATGGAATTGGATCAACTTTTACTTTAGCTGGTTCGACCATTATAGGACAAGTAGGATTTTTGTTAGTTGCATTTTTTTATATCAAATATAGAGATGTAAAAGTACCTTTTGAGTTACCTTCTAAATCCAATCTATTGTACATCGTTGGAGGTATTGGTTTAACGCTTTTAACAGCATTGGGTCTTCTGCAGATACAATCTATGTTGGGCCTGATGTCTGAATCGGTGATCGAAGATGCTGCGAGAGGTAATCCAATGATAATTCTAGTTCTTGCGATACTTTCAATAACACTGATAGCCCCTTCAGAAGAGCTTCTGTTTAGAGGGGCTATTCAGGGACGTCTGCATGAACATTTTGGCTCATATCCATCTATAATAACCGCAAGTCTACTGTTCGGTTCACTTCATTTACTGAACTTTTCCGGTTCTATTATCCCTACTGTTTTTTCAGCCTTTATTATCGTTGTGACCGGTAGTATACTAGGATGGTTATATGAAAGAACAGAGAACTTAGCTGTTCCGATCACAGTACATGCAATCTACAATTTTATACTGCTAGTACCAAGCTATTTTGCTATGGTTTGATACACAAGTAGATATAACTGATAGTACAAATAAAACGTAGAAAAAATCTCTTTCAAAATTTATACCTTTTTAATATGATAGGAAAAGAGCCACCGGAGGGATTTGAACCCTCGACCTGCTGATTACAAGTCAGCCGCTCTGCCGGACTAAGCTACGGTGGCGAGTTGGTAAAAAATAAGTATTGACTTACTGATTGATTCATCTTTCTTAACTTGTAATTCGTGCATACAGAGGTGTAAAATAAATTTTCCGGAAGAAAAAGAGGTATTTCGGATTTTTTAGCAAAATAAGATACATATGTCTAAAAAATTTTATACCTTAAAGAATGATTAATAATCATGCTAGAAATCAAAGAATACTTCAGCAAGTATAGCTCCCAAAAGAAGATAGCAAAATTCCTTTTAGAGACCGGATTAAGTGTAAAAGATGGAGAGATATACTGTAATGGTATACAGATGTCGCCTTTGAGGATCTCGAGGGTTTTAGATGTCGATAGAAGGACTGTGAATTCAACTATCGAAACTATTGAAGAGCATGATGATCTCAACAAGATTTTCAAAAATTTAAAGGCGACAGCGTTCTACGGGGAAGTCGTAAAAGAGATAGATGCAGGTATGATAGAGATAGTTCCCACTGATCCTCACGGTGTAGGTATCTTGGCTGGTGTAACGTCTATAATCGCCGACCACGGAGTCAGTGTGAGACAGTGTATAACTGAAGACCCTGAATTTACAGAAGAACCAAAGTTATTCGTGATAACAGAAGATAATATCCCTATGGATACTTTAGAGAAGATAAGAGAAGTTGATGGTGTAGAAAGAGTCGTTCTTTATTGATCAAAAGAAAAGATAAATCCACTGATTTACTATTGATAATAAGTAAGAAGTTTTTAATAATATTATTCAATAGGCAATATCTATGTTTGTAAGAGATGTTGAGGATTTTTATATATTGAAATTAAAAGATTTTGAATTGGAGGTTATCGACTGATATGACTCGATTAGATCAACTATCCGTGAGAGATTTGGTTATCATCCAATTAGGAGATAAAAAGGATTTGGAAGGGATCGAAAACGAGGTCTCAATAAAAGAATATATGGAAAAAAATATCGATCTCGATAAGGATTCCATAGAAGAAAGTTTTGAAAAACTCCTGGAAAATGAGAAGATAGAAAAAAATGAAGGATCATTTATCCTAACAGAGAATGGGGAAAAGGAAAGAGAGGATATATGGGATGGTATAAAGGATGAAGACATTATATTGGTAGATAACGATGACACGATAGAACTCAGATTAGAAGATGTTGTAGATGTTTTAGATAACAAACCTTTATTTGAAATAGTAAATAAGATCGAAGATGACGTTCTAGACATGAGTAACATATCTTTTCCACTGGATAAGTTGATAGATAGGGAGGAAGAATTAGAAAAATTAAAAGAGGAATTGAACGAAACTATAGATGGAAAAGGTAATACAATTTTCATAGAGGGAGAGAAAGGTATCGGTAAAACTAGACTAGTGTATGAAATAAAAAAGATGGCTGTTGAAGAAGGCTTTGATCTAATAAAAGGAGGAAGCCTAGTTGGTGACTATAATCCGTATAGACCGTTCAAAGATGCTCTGAGCAAATTTTCCAGAATCAAAAATGACAAAAAGGCGTTCAGCAGCTTGATATCTGATTTTAACTTGACCATGAGTGATAAAAAAGATAAAGAGATGTTCGACGCTCAGAGGAAGTCTATATTTTATGATACAACAAAATACGTAGAAAAGCTTTCTGATTTTAGACCTATAGTGATCTTCTTAGATGATCTTCAATGGGCCGACAAAGGCACGTTAAATTTACTCGATTACATGTCTGATAAATTACAGGATAAACCAGTTCTGTTCATAGGAGCTTACCGTCCTGGAGATGTCACTGGTGAACATGCTTTAAACGAAACTATGAACAGGATGTCTAGAAAGAAACTATACGAGAAAATAGAACTGGAACAACTGGATCATGAAGGTATTGAGGAATTAGTTAAAAATCTTACAGATACTGATGAAGTTCCTAAAGAATTCATAACAAATATGAAAGAAAAAACCAATGGTAATCCTCTTTTCATAGAAGAAAGCGTAAAACAGATGATCGAAGAAGGTCTGATACATAAGGAAGATTCTAGCTTTCCTGAGGAGAAAGACATAGTCTTGACATCTGATATGGTTGAAGAAGTTATAGGTAGAAGGATCACTAACTTTGATTACCAAACAAGAAGAGTACTTCAGATGGGTAGCGTGATCGGAAAGAAAGTTCCTTTTGATCTATTAGCAGATGCTTGTGATATAGATGAACTAGAATTATTGGATATCATAGACTCCATCATGGAATCTAAGCTGTGGATAGAACATACAGATGAAGAATCTTTCGTATTTTATCATGATCTTTTCGTTGAGACGATATACAATGGTTTAGGCAAATGGTTGGAAAGGAAAAATTATCATCTAAATGTTGCACGATCCATAGAAAATGTGTACAGTGATTTAAGTGATAGATATTCAAAAGTAGCCTACCATTATAAAAATGCTGAAAAGTACAAAAAAGCCTCTAAATTTTATAATAAAGCAGGAAGAAGAGCTGAAGAGGTCTATGCACACGAAGATGCAATAGAGAGGTATAAGGAAGCTCTAAAGATGGCGAATAGAAGTGAGGATATAGAAGGAAATTGGATGTTCGAGATATTGGAGGACCTTTCAGATGCTCTCAGTATAAAAGGTGAATATGAAGAAGAGAGGATGTATCTTAAACAGGCAATGTCAAAGACAGAGGACCTCGAGAATAAGAGAAGAATTTATAGAAAGATTTCTAAATCTTATATGAACCAAAGTCAATATAGCGAGTCATTAGAGATAATTGAGAAGGGGTTGAATATAGTGGAAGACGATATCGATAACTCAAATTTTGATATAAAGGTATTTGAAGAGGGGGAAAGCTACGTTAAAAGTCCAGAAACGTGCAGATTATTGAGCGAAAAGGGCTGGATCATGATGAGGCTGGGCAAGTATGAAGAAGCTAAAAATATATTTAAGAGAGAATTGAATCTAGCTGAAGAGGTAGATCATAAACCGACTTTGAGTCAAGCTTATCATGATCTGGGCACACCAGTAAGGGCTAATATCAACCCTGAAAAATCGATAGAATATCTAAATAAATCCCTAGATATTAGAAATGAGTTGTTAGAAAATAGAGAGGATATAGAAGATAAACTTGGCAAGTCCAAAACTCTCAATAATCTAGGAGCTATCTACTCTCGTGAGGGAAAGTTAGACAAGGCGTTGGACTATTTCAAGAGAAGTGTTGAGATCGATGAAGAAACCAATATAAATCTAGAAAAGGGAAGGACTCTGAATAATATCGGTTACATACTCATAATGCAGGGAAAATTAGACGAGGTTAGTGAATACCTAGATAGAGGTAAAAAGATATCAGAGAAGATCGGCGATAAACAAGGTTTGAGCAGATTAGCCACCAGTAGATCTGCCCTGTTCAAAGAAAAGGGTGAATTTGAGAAAGCGTTAGATCACGTAAAAAGAGCACAAAAATTGGCTGAAGAGATAGATGATATATTTGGAATATTCATGTGCTATAAAGAAATAGTTGATTTATACATAATCATGGGTAATTTGGACGAGGCAAAGGAAAATATTGAAAAAGCAGAACAGATTGCCTCGAAAGTTGATAATAGTAAATTTAAATCAGTGGTGGTAGCAGCAAAGGGATGGATAAATAGAGTTGAGGGAGAATACGAAAAGGCTATAGAAAATCACAAAAAGGGCATATCATTGTCAGAAAAGATAGATGAATCGAGCGACATCTTTGAAAATAGGTATCATCTGGTAAGGGATTATCTAGCTCAAGATGAGGTCGATAAAGCAAGAGAACAGTTTAAAAAGGCGAAGGACCAAGACGTTGAACTTCCAGACGCGGAAATACGACTTAAATTGCTTGAAGGCATGATAAAAAGAAAGGAAGGAGCGCTTGAGGTATCGAAAGAGGTTTTGGAAGATTGTTTGGAACTTACGAAGGGATTATCTAAGGAGTATAAGATAGCTGAAGTTTTATATGAACTCGGCAAAGTCAATAAAGAGTTAGGTGAAAATGAAGAGGCTGAGAGATTATTGAATGATGCTAAGAGCAGATTCAAAGATATGGGTATGGATAGGTTTTTAGAATAATAATATAGTAGTAATCTAACCGGATACTGGTGAAAAATATATCTCTACTGAGATGTATGATTATTAACAGTAAAATTTTACAAAAGATCAGCTGGGGTGACTATCTTCCAATTATTATTCTCATCCTTAATCATCACGGCATTGTATTTTTTCTCTTTTAAAAGCTCAACTACTACCGATTTAGGACTTCTTGCAGGCAGTATTGGAAAAGAATTTTTCATGATCTCTTCAACATGTCTATCCTTGTTTTCATCGACAACATCACTGCTCAATACCATACCTATGTACTCATCACTATCTTTTACTGGTATCTGAGAATAGTCATGTTCTAACATTAGTTTTATGGCTTTGTCCACTTTTTCACCAATATCTACAGATATTATTTCATCATTGGCAAAATCCTCTGCATATTCGGTTTTTTTATTTTCCTGTAATGAATCGTATATTCTTTTTATCGATTCGTAATTTGGTACATTTTCTTTTCTCTCCAATTTTGCTACCAATGATTGTGACACATCCGCTCTTTCAGCTAATTCTTTCTGTGACCATCCCAATTCTTTTCTTTTAGCTCTGATCTCTTTCACCAGTGAATCGAAATCTAGCAACATCGTATCATTCTCTCAGTATTTGATAAAATGGTACAGGATTATTAACATCTTTCTATCGATAGTTATTTTCTGGGTCTGTTTTTAAAAAATATTCGAATAATAACTAGAGCGGTATTATTGTAATTGCCATAATTTAATAATAAGAATAATATTTATATAAAAGGTTGTTTTTTACCTAATCAGATAAACATGACCACCAAGATAACAACGAAAAATGAATTCGTCGTTGACGGCATGAGTCATGAAACTGAAAGGGGGGATCGATTTATGTCCCTCCCGGGGACATTCAACTGATAATGAAATAATAGTAGTTAAAATAGGTGGTTCTTGTCTAAAAGATGGTGTTTCTTTAAGAAAGTCTTTAGATAAAGTAGAGAAATGTCTGGAAAATGGATATAGTCCTATAGTGGTATTATCTGCTTTAAATGGACTTACAGATAATCTCCTTGATATAATAAATCAAAACTTATCAATGGACTCTAATTTAACAGATTCAATTATTTCTGAGGGTGAACTACTCAGTACGAGAATAATTAATAAAATACTAACTCATAAAAAATACAACTCAAAGATTATCGATATTGATCAAGATGATTTTCCTATTGTCACATTAAAGGATAAAAATACATTAAAAATAGATCTCGAAGAAACTAGAACTAAATTACAGAGCATATTAAAGCCACTTATAGAAGAAGGGGCTTTACCAATAATACCAGGTTTTGTTGGAAAAACAAAAGAAGGTGAAATAACAACTTTAGGAAGAGGAGGCTCAGATACAACAGCGGTACTAGTCGGTTCGTTAATTAATGCTAGTGAAATTGTGCTTCTCAAAGACGTTCCAGGTATTCTAAAATGTGATCCAGATATTAGTATATCTAATAAAATAATAGAAAAAATAAACGTTCATAGGGCAGTTGAATTAGGTTTGAACGGTGGAGAAGTAATAAATCCAGATGCACTAAAGTACAAAGGGAAAAGTACTGACATAAGGATAGTAAACTACGATAATGATGATTTTCTAGAAGAGGGAACAAGAATAACTGGAAGTATAGATATAATTACAGAAACAGATATACATGAGAACAAGGTTCTTGTTTCATTAGTATCCCATTCTGATGTCAAAAACTTAGAAAAATACAGGGAATTAGCTTTAGATGATTGTAACGAACTAGCATGCAGTTTCAAATCTAATAATACTTACTCAATCTGTATAGAAAAAAACGATCTTAAAAAAACGGTTAACAATCTTCACAGGTTGATCAAAGAGGATGATGAAAGTATTGCTATATGTTATGAAGAAGATATATCGCTTATAGAGATAAAATCAAATTACCTTCCCATTTTTTCAGATGTTTTTTACAAGATTCATAAGGGTCTATGTAAGAATTCTATAACCATTATGAATTATAAATTAGAAGCAAACGAATTATATGTAATCGTAAAAGAACAAGATGTAGAGAAATTAAAAAATATTTTAAAGGTGATAATATGAAAGTTGGAATTGTAGGAGCCACTGGTTTAGTGGGACAGCGATTTGTACAATTATTGCAGGATCATCCATTTTTTGAAATATCCGAATTGGTTGCTAGTGCAGATTCTGCCGGCAAAAAATATAAGGATGCAACTGAAAAACTTGTAATAAGGTTACCATCAGAGATAAAAGATAAGAAAGTGAAAAATATAGAAGATGATCTAGATTGTAAGGTTATATTTTCAGCTTTGCCCTCTTCAGTAGCTGGTGAATTAGAACTTACTTTAGTGAAAAGAGGATTTATCGTTTTAACCAACGCAAGTTCTCATAGGATGGATGACGACGTTCCTTTAGTTATACCTGAAGTAAATCCAGGTCATATCGGTTTGATAGAAAAGGAACATGAGATTGATGATCATAAAGGTTTCATCATAGCGAACCCAAACTGTTCTACGATCCAGTTAGCACT